>JAYWAR010000218.1:0-1786 GCA_043782285.1 Akkermansiaceae bacterium
GGGAGTGTATTAAGTCTCCCGAAATCCCCCGATCTACCAAACCTAGTTTTTAAACCCCAAAAAATTCCCATGAACTCACTCCGCGTTATCAACTCTATATCAGGTGCCCTGAAACATTTGACCCTCGCCGTGCCCTTGGCTGCGGCGATGTGGCTGGGTGCTGGGCCATCCGCGCAAGCGATCCCCACAGACTCCTTGATCCATTATGACTTCAACTCGGTCAGCGGCACCACGGTGACCAACACCGGAAGCCTCGGCAGCGCGGCAGACGGCACGCTGCAAAACGCCACCCTCGTCGCGGGTCAGTTTGGCAATGGACTGAGCTTCACCGGAAGCAGCTCCGGTGTCCGCACCAACAGCAGTATTTCTATTGGCAATGCATTCACCTTCGCGTGTTGGGTCTCCACCACGAATGGCAATTCCAATTTCAGTCGGATCATCATGAATAACTATCAAAATTCAGGTTATCTTGGCACCAACAACGCGAATCCTGGTAAGTATTTGACCATCGTCAAAGGCCAGTTCGTCACCCATACGACTGCTGTTGACACGTCTGGCTCGTGGCATCACTTGGCCATGACTTGGGACGGCACGGCTCAAAGTTTTTACTATGATGGTGCCCTCGTCCTCAGCACCAACCAGACCGGACCGACCACGCTAAATACGCAATTCGGATTTGGCTGCAATAGCAATGCCTTCAGCGAGTGTTGGAACGGCAAGATGGACGATGCGTTCATCTTCGGTCGGGCATTGAGCCTCGCAGAAGTTCAGAGTCTTTATACCAATGCTCCAAATAGTGCCCCGGTGGTGCCGACCAGTGTGACGGCTACCCCCGTGAGTTCGGGAACGGTCAGTGTGAGCTGGGATGCTGATACAAACGCCGCGAGCCGCAATGTGTCGGTCTTCAATACAGCAACCTCGGTTGAGCAAGTATTCACGACCTCTGCGGCCACGTCCTACTCCGTCACCGGACTTACCGATGGTACTCTTTATAATTTCAAAGTGTTAGCGACCAATGCCCTCGGCTCGAGTGCGTATTCGTCCAGCGTCAGTGCCACTCCCGGATTGAGTTCTGCCAAAAACATTCTGACCTTCCTCGTTCCCGGCAAGCCAGATGGGGTCATTTCTGGCACTAACATCAGCGTGACCGTGCCGTTTGGCACCGACGTGACCACCCTCGCGCCGACTCACACGGTTTCTGCATCCGCCTCGGGGGACGCTTCATTTCCTTCTGGCACTGCAAGGAATTTCACCACCCCTCAGAGCTATACAATTACCGCGCAGGATACCACCACCCAGACCTACACCGTGACGGTTACGGTGGCTCCGTTTGAGAGTACTCTGATTTGGAATGTCGCCGGCAGCGGACCATGGGATCTCACCACCGTGAACTGGAAAGGGCAGTCGTCCAGTGTGTCCATGCCATTCGAAAATGGCAAAAATGCGATTTTCGACAATGTGGCGGGTGGCACGATCACCATCGCGTCGGGCATCTTGCCAGCCTCCACCACCGTCAGCGCCACCGCCGGCACCTATGCCTTCAGCGGAGAGCTTGCAGGTTCGGGGATGCTCACCAAGTCCGGTAGCGGCACGCTTCAGGTCAGAGGCATTACGCCCCCCAACACCTTCAGTGGTGGCACGCTCGTTGACAGCGGCACGCTCAGTTTGGGATACTTTGATGGTACTACAACCTTTAACAGTATTGATCCTTTGGGCTCGGGACCAGTGACACTCAGTGCGGGTGCCACGATCGAGTTCAACCGAGTCTCGGCATCGAACGCTCTGA
>JAYWAR010000219.1:0-5054 GCA_043782285.1 Akkermansiaceae bacterium
CATTTTAGGGAGGGACCCATGGGAATGAGCTCTCTTTACGAATGTTCGATCTCGCATTGCCGGTTGAAACCAAAACGGCACGCGTTCAACTATAGGGTATTCATGTTTTGCGTGGACCTCGATGAATTGCCAAAATTAGCCCGGCGGATTTGGGGTTTTAGCCATAACCGGTTGAATCTATTTTCGATCGATGATGCCGATCACATCGATCGGGGATACCCAGGCGGGATCCGTGGTAATTTAACGGCATGGTTGGCGGAGCAAGGAATTGCTTGTCCTGATGACGCGCAGATTCAGTTGGTCACTTTTCCGCGAGTGTTGGGCTATGGTTTCAATCCAGTTTCGTTTTTCTATGTTAATTCGAAGGCGGGTGAGCCGCTGGCGGCAGTGGCGGAAGTGGTGAACACGTTTCGAGAGATGAAACTCTATGCGCTTGTCGATCGCGGTGCGGAGGGGTTGTGGCACCGCCGAGTCGCTAAGAATTTTTATGTTTCGCCATTTTCAGATCCGGGGATGGAGTTTGATTTTAAATTGGGGCTGCCATCGGTAAAGTGGCGGGTAAATATCGATGATTATGCCGGTGACGAGCGGATCCTACTCAGTGCGGTGCGAGGGGAGCAGCGGGAACTCTCATCGGCGCGGTTGATTTGGTATGGGTTGAAGTATCCGTTGTTATCGCTTCGAGTCATCGGCTTGATTCATTGGCATGCGTTGCTGTTATGGCTTCGGCGGGTCCCATTTTTCCGTAAATCCGAGCGTTTAGAATTCCAGCAAGAGGTGTTGCGGCCGCATTCGACTTTAATTAAAAAATGACCATGAGTGCTTTGATCGGAATTCAAAATGAATGTGTACCCCAAGAAAGGGTCAGTCAGCCTACGCAGAGTTTCGCCGAGCGGATGGTGATTCGTTTACTGCAGATGATGCGGTGTGGTGGATTGCGGATGGAGCATGGCGATGGGCGTATCCGTTATTTCGGCGCACCCGGAGCCCTTGTGACAGCTCGCGTTTTTTTGCGAAATGACGCGGAGTTCTTCAAGCGCTGTGCTTTTTATGGTAACATCGGGATGGGTGAAGCCTATTCGGCTGGGCTTTGGGATACGGATGACATTGCCGCGGTGATTTCTTGGTTCATCGAGAATATGAATTCCCTCCAAGGTTCTGATACTTCCTCAGGGGATCTTCCGGGAGTGAATTTACTCAAAATGGTGAATTGGGTCCGCCACTTGCGGCGCGAAAATACAGTTGATACCAGCCGAAAAAATATCGCTGAGCATTATGACCTTGGCAATGCGTTCTATCACTTGTGGTTAGATCCGAGCATGACTTATTCCAGTGCGAGGTTTGAAAATTCCGAACAATCGTTAGAAGATGCTCAAGCTGGGAAATACGCGGCACTTTGCCGGAAGCTCAAACTCCAAGCGAATGATCACATTTTGGAAATTGGCTGTGGTTGGGGTGGTTTTGCGATTTATGCGGCCAGAAATTATGGTTGCCGGGTTACAGGGGTGACGATTTCCGAGGCTCAAGCCGCTTACGCCCGCAAGCGAATTTCGGATGAAGGATTAGAGGCTCAAATCGAAATCCGGATCGAGGATTACCGACATATTCGGGGGAAGTATGATAAAATCGCTTCGATCGAAATGTTGGAGGCGGTGGGTGACAAATATCATGATTCATTTTTTGCAAAGTGCGCCGAGGTCTTGAAGCCGGATGGGCTGCTAGGAGTCCAGATGATCACCGTTCCCGATTGCCGTTACCGCAGCTTGAAGCAAGGTGTGGATTGGATTCAGCGGCACATTTTTCCGGGATCGTTGTTACTCAGTGTGGGTCGGATCAATCAGGTCTTGATGAAGACCGGGGATTTATTCTTGCACGATCTGGAAGACCTTGGTGCAGACTATGCGCGGACACTTTCAATCTGGCATCAAAACTTCAATGCCGCTCAGTTGCCGATCCTTGCTTTGGGCTTCGACCAACATTTTGTTAGGACTTGGAACTATTATTTGAAATACTGTGAAGCGGGTTTTGCGACTCGTAATATTTCGGTGGTCCAAGCGGTCTATACTCGGCCAAACAATCCTCGCCTAAATCATCGTTTTGAGGAGGGGAGGGGATGATGACTCAAAGTGTCACAGAGCGTAAAGAAAACTGGTGGCGGCGATGGCTGGTAACTCCGGTGGTGAGGCAATTGACCGGTGGCACCTCACCGACACGAATTGCTTGGACGATTTCATTAGGGATCGTGCTGGGAGTCTTTCCGGTGATGGGCACGACGACCTTAATTTGCCTGTTTTTCGGCTGGGTTCTCAACTTGAACCAGCCAGTTTTACATGTTTTTCGAGTATTTGTTTACCCACTTCATCTGGCTTTAATTTTAGTTTTCATTCGTTTGGGAGAGCGCTTGTATGGTGTACCGTTAATTTCGTTGTCGGTTCCGCAACTGGCAGGAAAGTTCAAAACTGATCCGGTGCAGTTTTTAAGTGATTTCGGGTTGGTGGCGTGGCATGGAGTGAGTGCTTGGCTTTTGATCGCACCATTCGCGGTGATTTTAATTAAATGGGCGCTGATGCCGTTGCTACGGCGATTGGCTGAATCCATAAAAAAGCGTAAGGAGCTTGGGTCATGAGCGTGTGGTTGTTATTTGGGCTTGGAGCTGGACTGATGGTTCTGGTGTTTATCTGTGCTTGGGTATGGGCCCGGAAATGCGATAATTACTCGCTAGTTGATGCGGTGTGGGCATTCGGAGTTGGCCTAACAGGTTGCTTATGGCTATTGCTCAGTGGCAAGGAATCTCCGAAACAGTGGGTGGCTGGAGCCTTGCTTGCGATGTGGAGTTTGCGGCTCGGGTGGCATTTACAACGACGGATTCGTAGAGCTCACCCCGAAGAGGATGCGCGTTACCTCAAACTGCGCCAGCTATGGTATGCAAATGAGTCGTTGGCATTTTTTGGCTTTTTCCAAGTTCAGGCAGTTTCCGTGATCTTCTTAGCCTTGCCGTTTTTAAAAATTGCGGTGGATCCAGACGTTTCGTGGTCGTTATGGGAATCGCTTGGTTTGGTGGTGTGCTTGCTTGGAATTCTTGGTGAAAGCCTAGCCGATTCTCAAATGTCTGGATTCAAATCAAGTAACCGTGATTCAAAAGCGGTGTGCCAGCAAGGATTGTGGCGTTATTCGCGGCATCCCAATTATTTTTTTGAAGCTGTAATTTGGATTGGTTTTTATCTCTACGCCTGCGGCTCGGATGGGGGCTGGGCGACGATTTATGCACCGGCAGTGATTATATTCCTGTTATTGCGGGTTACTGGAATCCCAGCGACGGAAGCTGCTGCCGTGTTGCGCAAGGGAGATGCTTACCGGCACTATCAGAAAACAACCAGCGCGTTCATTCCTTGGCCACCTAAACCGACAAACTAAAATAGATTTCATTTACCTACCATGATTCATACCAATGACTTACTTGCCAAGGGGATCATCCCGGACGCACTGATCCGCGTCGGAATTCGCCATCGTTTGGCGGGCACTCTTGCGCCTTATGAAAAACTCAACTGCGAGCAGCGTCAGGCAAAAGTGATGCAACATGTGAGTGAGTTAAGAGCGAGCCCGATTGCGATCGCCACGGATGAGGCTAACGAACAGCATTATGAGTTACCGACTCGTTTTTTTGAGCGGGTGCTCGGAAAGCATTTGAAATACAGCTCGGGCTACTGGGATGAAGGAGTGACTGGGATTGATGAGTCGGAGGCACGGATGCTCGGAATCACATGCGAACGTGCTGGCTTGCAAGATGGTCATCGGATTCTTGAACTTGGATGCGGCTGGGGATCGCTCACACTTTGGATGGCGGCGCACTATCCGCAGGCACGAATTACCGCTGTTTCTAACTCACGGACTCAAAAAATCCATATCGAGTCGCAGCTCGCAGCACGTGGCCTCACGAACGTAGAGGTGCGGACGGTGAACATGATTCATTATGAGGGGGAGGGCGATGCGGTGTTCGACCGGGTGGTGTCGGTAGAGATGTTTGAACACATGAAAAATTATGAGCAGTTGATGCAACGGATTTCATCCTGGTTGAAGCCAGGAGGTGCCTTGTTTGTGCATATTTTTACGCATCGCGAGTATGCATATCATTACGAAGCTGCAGGTGAGGATGATTGGATGGCGCGTTATTTTTTCACCGGTGGGCAGATGCCGTCAGATGATTTGTTACTCTATTTTCAAGGAGATCTCAAAATCGAGGGGCACTGGCAGGTGAATGGGTCGCACTATCAAAAAACTTCAGAGGCATGGCTGGCGCGGATGGACGCGGCGCGTGATGAGCTGATGCCGCTGATTGCTGAAACTTATGGCGATGACCAGCAAACTCGGTGGTGGGTCTATTGGCGGGTTTTCTTCATGGCTTGTGCCGAACTTTGGGGATATCGCAATGGTGACGAATGGGTTGTTTCTCACTATCGGTTCACCAAGCCGTAGTCGCTTCCAAGTTTCCGCTGCAATTGAAGGAATAGCCTGTTGGACATTGGATAAAGGGCTGGATGAGTTGCTTTCTTTTTCGATGGGATCGGCAAGGGGGGCGACCGAAGAGGTTCGAGTTGGGCATTTTTGGGGTTCTGAGGTCCAAGGGCTCCAAGGCCAACCCTATAACAGCCAATACGATGCACTAAATTTTTTAGGTGTGGATTCGAATGGGTCCTACCCTGCAAGCATGGGTCCGAAACGAAGCAAGATCGATTAGGCGGATTTTTTCTCTTAAGGAATATGTTTGGGACGCAGGGGCGGACTCCTGCAGCGTTGCGTCGACTAAAACTAACAATGCCTGAAACCATCCGCCACCTCCGCACGGAGGACCGTAAGATCATCTCCCGGATGATGAAGGACCAACGGTGTCCAAGATTGGAATCATGAGCGAGCGTAGATTTTGGCGAGACGCGCGAGGCAGTGCGCCCAGGAGTACGTCGAGTCCAAATGATTTTTCAACCAGCGGATGAACTTCACGGTGCGCTGGGTGAGCCGCTGGATGCCCTGCTGAAGAACGGTTAGACCGCTGCGACCCT
>JAYWAR010000220.1:0-13868 GCA_043782285.1 Akkermansiaceae bacterium
CGACGATGAAAACCTGCCATTCCCTGAACCAACATCGGAAAGAAAATTAAATTCATACATATCAAACTAGGCCAAAAATGTAAATGATTGAGAGTCTTACTCATAAAACGACCCGTGATTTTCGGATACCAATGAAGCACCCCAGCAAAGAAACCAAAAAGAATCCCGGGAGCCACTACATAGTGGAAATGTCCGATCACATAGTAAGTGTCATGTAAATGAAGATCTGCCAAATTGAAAGCAAGTGGAAGCCCCGTAAGACCACCGATTCCAAACATTGGGATAAAGGCACAAGCCCACATCATCGGCGGAGTAAAACGAATCGAACCACCCCAAAGTGAAATTAACATGGCAGTAATAATAACTACCGATGGCACCGAAATTAATACTGTCGTGGTTTGGAAAAAAGTAGAAACCGCAGCTCCCATGCCAGTCATATACATGTGATGCGCCCACACAATAAAAGAAAGAAAACCAAGAAGAAGTACCGAATAAACCATCGATTTATAACCCCACAAGGGCTTACGAGTATTGACTGGAATAATTTCAGCAACACAAGCAAAGGCTGGTAATAGAAGCACGTAAACTTCTGGATGACCGAGGAACCAAAATAAATGCTGAAAAAGTAGAGGCGAACCACCACCCGATAAATCAGCAAGCCCTTCGCTTTTGGTGAAAAGCCCAGAAGGCATGAAAAAAGAGGAATGACCGACACGGTCCATCAACTGCATAAGACCGGCAGCTTCTAATGGTGGAAAGGCAAGCAATAATAGAAACCCAGTCACCAACATTGCCCAAACAAAAAATGGCATCCTCATCCATGTCATTCCTCGGACTCGAAGATTGATGATGGTCGTAATGAAATTAACTGAGCCAAGTAAAGATGAAGTGATAAGAAAAACCAAACCAATCAACCACTGAGTTTGACCTGCCAACCACTGATTGACCACTTGACCATCGGCAAAACCAGCGAGCGGTGAATAGTTCGTCCAGCCCGACTTGGCTGAACCAGATTCCAAAAAGAAAGAAGCGCACATGATTAAGCCACCCAGCAAATAGACCCAATAACTTGCCATATTCAGACGAGGAAACGCCATATCCGGTGCCCCAATTTGCAGCGGTGTCACATAGTTACCGAAAGCACCAAAACCTAAAGGTACAATTCCAAGGAAAACCATAATTGTTCCATGCATCGCACCAAACATATTATAAGTTTCACCCGTAACTTTTCCGTCCTGCAGCCAACGAGCCTTCCAACCATCGGTAAACACCCAGCTCATCCATTCTGGCAATGGTTGATGAGGGTAGGCAATACTCCAGCGCATTACCATCATGAGATAAAAACCAAAAGCAAGAAAGCACATGGCAGTTAGCCCATATTGCAGTCCGATTATCTTATGGTCGGTAGAAAAAATCCATTTCCGGATAAAACCTGGGTCATAATGATCCTCATGGTGATCTTCGTGGTGACTATTAGGCCCATTGAGTGTGTTAGCGTGAGAGCTCATAATTCCGTCTTGCGGCTTGTTTGAATCTAGTGCGTAAAAAGTGGCAAATCTAAGTAATTCGATTGCATCGATGGCACTTGATATAAGTAAAAATTTGGGATAACAGATTAAAAAAATCTTAAAGCGCCTTTGCTGGTGCTAAAGTAATCGGATCGAGTAAAGTCTTAGGATCTAGTTTTTCTCCAGGTAATGCTTTGACGTGATTAGTAGTAAGTTCTTCAGCCGTTACCGATTTGCCGACGTTTTTGCGGGCTGCGGAAATTTCTAAAGCCGCCTTCGCCATTTCGACGGTTATAACGTCACCTTTGGTATTACCAAAATTGTTACGCACATAAGTCATAATTCCAGCAAGGTCTTCGGCAGCCATACCAATTCCTTGGGGTGGCATCACACCATAAGTTTTCCCATCATCTACTGGGCCCTCCAAACCATTGAGAATGATCATAGCGAACCGTTCAGTTTCGCCATTTGGCCAAGGAGAACCTACCAAAGAAGGAAAAGTAGAACCATTTCCCTTTGCATCTGAACCGTGGCAGCCACTGCATTTGGCAGAGTATATTTTGGAACCCTTGGCCATGTATGCAGCGAGAGCCTCCTTCGGTAGCGGACCTGTATCTGCAGCACCAGGAGCAGGTGCACGCCGATAATCGGCACGGAAAGTGTCATTGTAATTAAACAAACGACCTCCACCGCCTAAAATACCGCCCGCAATCAGCACGACAACACCACAAGCTGCAATGGCCCACAAAGAAATTGGAGCAATCCCATTTTGTACAAGTCTGTTTTCGCGCGCACATGCAGCAACTTCGCGGACCACACGCCCGTGGGACTCGGTCACATTGATCGAGTCCTCAAGGTCTGGCTTTAGGTTCGGCAGGGACATGTTTGAAGATAGTTAAAAAATTATTTTATTCAAGAGTCTCAACCTTTATTTTTAGGTGGAGCAAAGTTCAACACGGCTGGAGCTTTTTGGTCTTTTTTGAGCGAAAGCAAATAAGAGACAAGAGCCTTAGCATCTGAGTCTGGAACAATTTCTTGGTCAGCGTCATTTGCAAAAGAAAGAGCATCAAGTGATGGATTTCCTTTTATCTGACGTTTGGTGAACAAAAATCTGTATGAAGGACAGGTCGACTTCCAATGCTGTGGATCTTGCCGTGGATTATAAAGATGAGCGAATAGCCATTCCGATGGGTCAGCTCCAGCTGCATAAATCAACTCCACGCGGCGTCCCAAATTAGAAAGATCCGGCCCCATTCGGGAGATTCCGATTTGAGCAAATTTTTCACCAAAAAAATCATAGGCATTCGTTTCACGGCGAGTATCACCCCGCTCAGGATCAGCTTTCAACCCACCCCAATCGGCACGATACAAATCATTTCCTGCGTAAGTTGGACGGATAAGTTGAGTGTGGCAAAGATAACAGCCATTTTCAGCATAAACTATAGCCCCATCTGCAACCCGCCCTGTACGCTTCGGGAAAAAAATACCTTGAGTGCCATCGGTCACCTCATTGAGTTCAATAGGCGCGAGATTGCGCATCTTGATGAACGGAATAATAATAATCGCTAACCAAGCGATACCAAAACTGACGGATAAGCCGAGAATAAATTTGCGGAAGCTCATTGGTAAAAAATCTGAAATTAAAATTCTGGAATCTAAACTCCAAGTTAGTGAGCAGGCATAAAGCCCGGGCCAGCATTATCGATATCACCTTCTTCACCATGTGGACTTGGTAGATGACCATGGGTAGAAATCAGAAGTGTAGGATGAGAACTACGACGCCCCAGTCGTAACCACATAAGAGTAAGATGGAGAAAAAAGAAAACGTTCGATAAGAAAATAAAACACCAAGCAATAGTCGTACCTACTGCATATGGAACAGCACGCGTTGCCGCAGCTTGCCAAGGTAATTGCCAATCTTCTTGGCCTATCCCCTGTTCCAACCCACCAAGCAAAGCAAACAACACCACAGCCATAATCCCGTAAACAGACAATAGAAAATGAATCGAGATTAAACGACGAGATAGCCACTCACGACGAGTCACTCGTGGCACGATAAAATAAAATGCTCCGAACATTACAAAACTAAAAAAACCATAGAGCGCTAAAACTTCAAAGCCATAGCCTGACATTGAAAACTGTGTTAGTGGGAGAGTTGAATCAGGAAGATTTAAAAGTACCGCAGAAACAGCGAGAACGATCAAACCAACAACTCCAGCAATCGTGAAGCGCAATGACGGACTTGCGGTAAGAATTCCGGGTGAAGCCAGAGCCGTCCGAAGAATGTTGATCGCTGCTGCAATTACAGGAACAAAAATCAACACCGTCGCAGTCGCACTTAAATAAGGTATAAAATATGGAATGGGTGCACCCGCCAACTTCTGCATTCCTGCCCATGGTGCAATCATTGCTAATGACCAAAAACCAAGTTTAGCTAGTGAATAACTATAAACCGATCGGCCCGTCACTTTTGGAGCTAAATAATAAGCTGTGCCGAGAGCGACTGGGGTGAAAAACAAGAAAACCAATCCAGACTTGTACCACGCGTTAATTGCGGCAGCCATTACAGGATGCCCAGGTAAACAATGAAGCAGAGTATTTGCAGTAATAAAAAGCCATGGAAACCAAACCATTGCACCAAGAAGATACCACTGTGAAATGTAAACATGCCCTTCGGGACGCACTCGAAATTGAATGAAAGACCAAATAACGATTGAAAAGTAACTGGCCAACAAAAGCGGCCATGTAAAAAAAGGAAATTCCATCCATGGCATTCCGGTCCCATTTCCAGATAAAATCCCGACCAATCCTAACATAACTCCAAGATTCCAAACATGTCCGGCAGTAAGAATTAGACCTGCCGCAGTACATTCTTTACGCGAAAGTCGTGCCATTAACCAAATGATCACGGCAAACGCAGCTTGAAATCCCCAGCCATAAATCAATGCGTTGATATGAGCGGGAAAGACTCGTCCATAAGTCAACCAAGCACAATTGGACAAAAACTCTGGGCTATGAACTTTAGCCGAAGAAATAATTCCTAAAACAATTGAAACTGCGAGCCATGCGGCACCGCTAGTCATGAAAAACATCACTGGGTGACGTAAAGAGCGATCAATCCCCGCACGTAGCAAGGCATCTTGGTTCGTAGTATTCGAGATGGCTAAAGACATCGGCTTTAAAATTATAAAATTTAAGGTTTCGTGAGTTCCCCAACAGTAAGTTGCGGTTTACCCACTTCGCTACGAAGTGCCGTAACTTGCTCCGGCCTCACCGCCGAGGCTTTGTTACCAAAGCTATTGCGTACATAAGTTAACACCCCAGCTATTTGGTCATCCGTTTGATAATTGAGAGCAGCCATCCCAATTTGTAGGTTATACTCTTTCCCTGTAACCGTAATCGGACCTTGTAAACCACGAAGCTGAATTCGAATTAGATTCGAAACAGGACCGGCAACCCAGTCCGAGCCTGCGAGTGGTGGAGCAAGCTGCCCTCCTTCACCATTTTGACCGTGACATGCAGCACAAAGTATAAACGAAATTTTACCAGCGGCCATCACTGCGGGATCAATCGGTGCATCAACATTTGGTAAATCGATTGCTTTAGTGTCCACCGCAGGTGCCGCAGCGAGTTTTTTGGCAGTTTCCGAACCAGCAACGACTTGTGCGGGCTTCTCAACTGCCATCGGTTTGTTGGCCACCAGTTGCTTACCCATAACCCGCATTGCAGACTCGATAGCTTCCACTGAAATGTTCGTGGCCTGTGCCGCATCGATTTTGGCTTTTGTGATATAACGAGGCTTTGAAGCATAATCCTCAAGACTTTGAGGCTCGGAATTGTTAAAAAACCAAATTACTGCAAACAACAGTGCAAAGATGAAAAAGGTACCGATCCCCCACCAAAAAGTGGTGAAACGGATCATTGGATTGTCGCGGGATGGGTCCATGGGCAGAAAAAATCAGTTGGAGAGGTTCGCAGATTCGAGAATTCGAGGATCGCGATTTGGGTAGAGTGAGTGTTGACCGAGAGCTCGAAGTAAGAAGAAAAGGAAACCAGCACCAATGGTGACAAAAGCAAGGATATCCCCCCAAAAAGCCCCTGGAATCGAGACTCGGATATCACCGAAAATTTTAGGATCAATTTTCCCTAAAGAAACTCCACGTTCAGGAATGATAATTAAGTAATGATCAAGTGCATGCATACACAACGTGTAAACTGCAACAATCGATAACATTTTCGGATTCTTTTTCAGCCAAGCTTGAAGCAAAACTACGAATGGAACTACGAAATGACCGAAGACTAAAACATACATCGCGATATTCCAATTTCCGGTGTTGCGAATCAGAAAATAGGAAGTCTCTTCGGTAATGTTTGCATACCAAATCAAGAAAAACTGTGAGAAAGCGATGTAAGCCCAAAAAGTAGTGAAAGCGAACATCAGCTTACCCATGATATGGAAATGCTCAGGTCCAGTGACATGTTTGAGATGTCCTTGGCTTTTCAACCAGGTACAAATGAGAACAATTACAGCCATCGAGTTCAAGGCAGCACCGGCAAAAAGATAAACACCCCACATGGTTGAAAACCATTTATAATCTAGCCCCATCGCAAAATCAAAACCGGTAAAAGTGATCGTAAGCGCAAAAATAATCAGTGGATAATTTGAATGATAACGAGCCTTTAATAAGCGCACCGTTCCAGGATTCGGGTCGGTATCTTGGTTGGTCGAAATTTTCCGAAGCCCATAAATAACCGAACTAAAAACAAGCCCATAAAACGCCACCCGAACATACCAAAACGTTAAGTTCATGAACCAATACTTATTATAAAGTAAATGCTCATGATGACGGAGAAACTCTTTAACGTCTCCTGTTGCTTCACGATGAATATTCATCCATTCATAGAGGTAATGTTGCACATGGGGAATCAACAGAGGAATGGAAAAAAGAAACATCCAGGGAAAAGTTGAGCCAAGATTTTCAAAAACCCGGCGCACGGAAGTACCCCAACTTGAATTTGAAACATTATGCAACAATGTCCAAAAAACTCCGCCAATTGAGAGCGTCAGGAAAAAATAAAAAGCAAATAGCCATGAATAGGCATAAGTCCCTTGAGTTTTTTCTGGACCTATAAAAAGCAAATATAAACTTGCAAGAGTTCCAAGCACAGCAATGCTTAAAGCAGTATTTTTTACTTTCGAAATCTTCGAGATGTCGAGGTGATCGCCGTTGATCGCGATATCAGCAGAGGTGACGTGGTGGTGTGCCATTTCGATAGGAGTCAAAAAATTTATTGGGCTTTTGTTTGGGCCTCTTTCGCGGTCTGCAAAGTGCGGACATAGGCAATGATCGCCCATCGATCGTGAACGGGAATATTATAGCCATAAGCACCCATCATCCCTTTACCGTTGGTGATCGTTTCAAAAATTCGCCCATCGGGATAAGACGCCGTTTTGAAATTATCGAGGTGAAAATTAGCAATTCCCGGAACACCGTATTGACTGGTAACGCCTTGGCCATCGCCCGATTTGCCATGACAAACCGCACAATAAATCCCGAAACGTTCTTTACCACGATGAATCAAGGCTTGGGCACTTTCAGCATTAAGTTTCAACTCTTCGGGCATACCATTACCAAAGTAATCCCCTACGTGGCCGGTATTGTAATAACTCGTTTGGCCCCCAAATTCATATTCAGGAATTCCACCGATTGATTTACTACCCGTCTCATTGAACCCGCGGGGCTGGGTCTGAGTCACCGGCAACCGAGATCCAAGCCCATTTGCAAAAAAAGCCTCGGGCTTTTGGGCTTTCAGTTTATCTTGTTCATCCATGTCCGGAAAAATCCGAAGTGGTGGCTTGGAAAATTTTTGTCCACGAACTCCGAAAAGTCCGACGACAAGCAACGCGATGAGCGCGTAGGCGAGGAAAAAGTAACGCATCTAAAGGTGTGAATTTAAGATTTAAAATTTGAATTTTCCACTCTCAGTCTTCTTCTTCCACGAGTTCGATGTTAGCACCACCGATATCAGCAAGTAGATCGCGAGTCTCACCAGGGCTAAATTTCGGATCACGAGCTTCAATCGCAATAAAAAAACCATCGTCGGTCGCCCGGTGAAATTGACGACTTGCAAACAAAGGGTGATTCAATCGCGGAAGTTGAATTAACGCCAAGAGTCCAAACAGAACCGTAAAGCCCGAGAATAAAATCGTCAGTTCAAACATAATCGGAAAAAATGCCGGTACCGTGAAGATATTTGCCGGTTTTGACTGGACGATAGTTGGGTAGATTACGACTTGAGTGGTATAAGCAAGTGCAAAAGCAGTTGCAGTACCCGTTATACCACCGAAAAAAACAAACCATGGTAGAATCGAGCGTTTCATGCCCATCGCCCCATCGAGTCCATGGATCGGATAAGGTGAGTAGCAATCCCATTTCTTAAAGCCAGCGTCGCGGATTTTTTCCGCGCCTTTGTAGAGAGCCGATGCGCTCTTGAACTCGGCTAAATAGCCATAAACGCGTTTGCGGGTGGTGCTCACGGTAAAAGTTAGAAGTTATTCGTTAAAGGTTATTTGGAAGACGCCAGCTCTTTCTGATAGGCGGCCTCGACAACAACACCGTGGTCCGGATACTGGTGAAGATCGTCATGATGAGGATCAGATTCGAGTAAGGTCCATTTTACTTCGGCAATATTAATGCAAGGCAGAAAACGAAGGAACATCAGAAACAAAGCCAGAAACAAGCCAATCGTACCGACAAAAGTCATAATCTCCACGCCACTTGGCGAGTAGGTTTTCCAATCACCGGGTAACCACATCCGAGCTAAAGTGGTGCAAATAATCACAAAGCGCTCGAACCACATGCCGACATTGACACACATAGCAACGATCATGATGACCCAGAGATTTTCACGACAGGCTTTAAACCAGAAAACTTGAGGCGAGAGCACATTACAGCTCATCATTGCGGCGTAGGCCCACCAATATGGTCCAGCGATCCGGAATTTGAAGGCGTCCATTTCATAAATTGCACCCGAGTAGAAAGCTACGAACAGCTCCATCAGATAAGCGTAACCAACAATCGTACCTGTGAGCAGGATGATCTTAGCCATGTTATCAATGTGCTTCATGGTGATTAAGTCTTGTAGACCGTAAATGAAACGCGCTGGAACCATGATTGTAAGGACCATCGCAAAACCACCAAAAATAGCACCTGCAACGAAGTAAGGAGGGAAAATTGTGGTATGCCAGCCTGGAACTACCGAAGTCGCGAAGTCGAACGAAACAACTGAGTGGACTGAGAGCACCAGTGGCGTGGACAGTGCAGCAAGCAGAAGATAGGCCATTTCATAATGACTCCATTGGCGATTACCGCCACGCCAGCCGAGAGAAAAGATTCCATAGAGAACTTTACGGATACCGGGTTTGCAACGATCACGAATTGTTGCGAGATCTGGAACCATGCCGAGATACCAGAAAATTAATGAAATCGTGAAATAAGTAGAAACTGCAAAAACATCCCACAGCAGTGGCGATTTAAAATTCTGCCAAATAGCATTTGCATTTGGTACTGGCGCAAGGAACCAAGCAAACCAGACACGACCGACATGGAAGGCCGGGAAAATTCCCGCACAAATCACCGCGAAGATTGTCATTGCTTCTGCCGCACGGTTAATCGATGTCCGCCAATTTTGCCTTGTCAAAAAGAGCACTGCCGAAATCAAGGTACCGGCATGACCGATACCAATCCAGAAAACGAAGTTGGTGATATCAAAACCCCAAAAAACTCGATTGGACATACCCCAAACCCCAACACCCGTAGAAACGAGATAAGTTAGACCACCACCCACGCCGATCAAAGCGATAAGGGCAGAGGGAATAAATAACAGCCACCAAAGAAAAGGTTGGCGGTTTTCAAGAACGCCACAAATGCGCTCGGTAATCCAATGATAAGAACGCCCGCTGAGAATGAGCTTTTCGCGCTCAAGCACCGGAAGTTTCACTCCCGTGTGGGTCTCAGGTGCGGTTTGGGTGGTGGAAGCCATGGTTAGGTGAAAATTAGAAACTCAGATGAAATTGAATCAGACCATGTGAACAGTTGCCTTGCCGATGAATTTAGCGTCCGGCATTTTCGGATTCGGATTTTTAACTCGAGCCAGATAACTGGTCCGTGGTCGGGTGCCGATGTAGTTGAGGAGATCGTAGTTTCGGTCAATACGTTTACTGCGACCTAGAACAGATTTTTCCTCATCCAGAAGATTGCCGAAGCTAATGGCATTGGCTGGGCAAGCGTCTTGACAAGCGGTTTTCACCGAATCTACTGGAATACGTAAGGTGGTGACAGTGACCTGCATCTCAATGGAAGGCTTACCCGCAATCAAGGCTTCTTGCTTTTGGCCACGCTTCTGACGAATCACTGCATCCTTGAGACGTTGCACGCAGTAAGTGCATTTTTCCATCACCCCACGCATACGGACTGTCACGTTAGGGTTTTTCTGGAGGTGTGGAGCTTCGCCAACTTGCTTCTCGCCAAACGGACCTTTGTAAAGGTTGTGAGCGATCAGCGGATTGCGCTTATTATAGTCGAAATAATTGAAACGACGCGCTTTGTAGGGGCAGTTATTAGCGCAATAACGAGTGCCAATACAACGGTTATAAGCCATCGCATTGAGACCATCTTCCGTATGAATCGTTGCATTGACTGGGCAGACCGTTTCGCAGGGAGCCGACTCACATTGGACGCAGGCAACGGGTTGCGGCAGCATCTCCGGATTACCCGCATCGAAGCTATTGTCCTTTTGTGCGGCGAAATAGCGATCCATCCGGATCCAGTGCATTTCACGACCCATGGCAACCTGTTTTTTACCTACAATTGGAATGTTATTCTCAGATTGACAGGCGACGAGACAGGAGTTGCAACCCATGCAAGAAGAGAGATCGATCGACAAACCCCACTGGTGAAGCGGATCATTAATCAGTGGTTGAGCCTTACCATCTTTACCCGGATGAAAAGTTGCGGAACCTACCGATTGATAGAATGAAAGATTTGGTGGAGCATGAGCATCGTTACCTTGCTTCGGAACATTCACGAGCTGGGCTTCAAATGAACCCTTTTCCTCATCTTCCTGAGTCGAAATCTCACGTGCAAGTGCGCGGCCATACATCGCGTGATGCTCTTGAGTGAGCGCAACCGAGTAGCGATGGCCTGTCGGTTTGGCGGTCGCCCCCGTCGCAAAATAAGGGGTTGCGGCAGTACGTAGCGGATAAGCGTTGAACCCGCGATTGACACCAACGAGACCCACATGGGAGGCATTTCTCGGCCCACGCTTAAGTTCATCATCGCCGTCAAAACCTTGGCCATAACCAAGAGGAATGACCAAAGTGTTTTCAGCTTGGCCAAAAGAGATCAAAACCGGAATTTCCAAACTCTGCCCATTCACCACCACCTTAATCATCGGCGAGGTTCTGTTTTGCGCCTCATCATCGACAGAACGCGATGCATAGGGGGTTTCAAGTTGAATGATCTGGTCGTAAATCCCTAATTCTTTGGCGGTTAGTGGAGCAACTAAGGCCACGTTATCCCAAGTGAGTTTTGAGATTGGATCCGGGGCTTCTTGTAACCAGCCATTATCAATCCAGCGGCCATCGAACACCGAAGAATCCGTGGTAAAAATAACATCAAGTGAAGTGATGGTAGGTGTGGTGGTGATCAGCGGTGCAGAGATATCACCGCGCAATTTCGGGCTGACCTGCGGGTAACTTGAATTCGCAAAAAAACCGTCTCTCAGAAGTTTTTTCCAAGTGATATCACTCTCTCCAGCGAGAGCAGAGAAGGTTGCACGCACCGCTGTATAAGCAGGAGAAGCGGCACCTTTTTCACCCTCGCCATTGAGCAGTTTACCATCGTTAGAAAGCAGCGCGAGGAGCAGTTCTAACTCGGAAACGCAATCTGCGTAGAGCGGCAGGATCATCGGCTGCACCACGGTGTAAGTGCCACGAGCACTACGGGCGTCCGACCAAGATTCGAGATAGTGAGCAGCTGGCAGATGCCATGTCGCGGCATGCGCGGTCGCATCGGTGCGAGTGCCCAGATGGATGCTGGTTTTGAGCTTGGCGAAAGATGCGGCGAAATCTAGGTCAGCCGGAGCATCATAAACCGGGTTTGAAGGGGTTAAAACAACGAGTGTCTCAAGAACTGCAGAGTCGAGATCCTGCTTAAGCTTGTTGAGATTACCAAGACCTTTGGTTTCAGTTTGAACCGCGAGCAAAGGCTTACCTTCACCAATATTATCGAGGGCAAGATTGATCGCGTGAGCCAGTAAATGAAGGGAAAGAGATTGGCGTGAGCCGGCGAAAACCGCCGATTTTCCAGCATGCAGTTTGAGATCTTCGACGAGAGCCTCAACCCAAGCGATGTGTTTAGGATCGGAAAGTTCGGGTGAAATAATAGCAACACCGGCCTTTACTCCAAGACTGCGGGCGACTTGCGCCGCGACGGCATTGACGAGGCTGGGAGCCACGCGCAGCCGGTGGTCTGCCATGCCACCGGTGAGAGTAAATGCAGCTTCGACCGCATAGAGACGATTCATCTTTGAAGCATCCGGCTTGGATTCGTAGGCTTTGCCCTCGGGTTTACGCCGGTCAAAAAACGCAGTGACCGGACCTTGCGAATCGGTGCCTGCGAAATCGCAATCTAGCGAAAGAATCCGATCTGCTTTCGTAAAATCGGCAACTAATCTCACACCGTCTCCTAAAGCAAGTTGGGAAGCATCGCCGGTGAGTGCTTCATATTGATAGAATTTCGCTGCCGAAAATTTAGCGGCAAGCTCACGGGTCAAGCGCGTCCGAGTTGGACTGTCATCTGCACCAAATAGAAACCCAATTTTTGCTGATTTATCAGTCGCAAGTGAAGCAATAACAGCTTCGAAATCTGCACGTTGTGCGGGCTTGGCTAATTTTAGAATCTTACGTGACCGAGAAGGCGAGTAAAGATCAAGCACCGAAGCCTGAGCGAAGGCGTCAGTGCCTTCGGCGTCGGGGTGAAGTTTATTAGGTGCAAGCTTGGTTGGACGGCCTTCAAAAGTAGTTACCACCAGAGGCGTTGCACCTTGAGCACGCGGCATCGAAGATGCATAGTACGTTGCATTACCTGGGATCACCCATTCTGGTGCCTTGGTATAGGGCACAATATAACTTTCGGGACGGCGACAGGCAGCCATTCCAAAGCCTGCAAGCGCAGTGGAAGCGCCCATCAATTTAAGAAACGAACGTCGCGACGTCTCAACTTCATCTTCGTTCGCCAATTCGGCAGCGCCTTGTGGGAACTCGCGGTCCATCCACTGGCGAAAATCGGCGGTATCTTCCAACTGCCCTACACTGCGCCAAGCGACGGTGGTTTCGCCAGCTGGAACTTCGGGGTGATGCCAAATGCGCTTGCTCATGTTAAACTGCGGAAATTGTAAAAATTAAAAACGGAAGGAACGATCAATGGTGGCAGGTAGCGCAGGTGACCTTAGGTTTCACCATGTACTGTTCCTTCAATTTGAGGCCGAGTTCTTCGGTTGTCTTGACCCCGAGTTGCGGATTGCTGGAAATATAGGCTTCCGCGTTATAACCGAAATTGTAGACTTCTTCGAGTGGCCGGAGATTTTTCTCTGGTGCACGGTGGCAATCCAAACACCAGCCCATTGAGAGTGGCTCCGCTTGATATATCACCTCCATTTTATTGACGTTGCCGTGGCAGCTTTGGCAGGAAATCCCACGATTGACGTGAGCAGAGTGATTGAAATAAACATAGTCTGGGGCTTTGTGAACTCGCACCCACTCGATCGGTTTGCCGTCGTAGCCTGGATAAGCAACGTCCATCGATTTATGCAGCGGAGCCAACTTCGGGCTGTCACGTTGAACGTGCTGGTGGCAATTCCAACAGGTGCTGCCAGTTGGAACGTTCGAGTGGCCTGCAACATCGACGAACGAATGACAGTAGCGACAATCTAAACCGATTTGATCGACATGAATTTTATGGGAAAACGGAATCGGTTGCGCAGGTTGGTAGCCGACCACTAGTGCTTTGGGAGTCGCGTAATAAGAAAACGCAAGTGCCACCCCCGCCGCTACGGTTCCAGCGCAGACGGCGATTTTGAGAGGCAGTAGATTGGACCAACGAGGAAAAATATTTGCCATGAGATGGGCGATGCGTGCTCAATAAATAGAGCTTGTGAAATATTTCACAAGCAGTTTTCGAAAACTTCCACGAAAATTCTCGACGGCGGGAGAATGCAAATCACAGGGCACCATGCAATGCCAAAAAGAAAATATCCCGAATTCTTAACAATCCGCGATTCCCAGAAATCATTTTACGG
>JAYWAR010000221.1:0-5047 GCA_043782285.1 Akkermansiaceae bacterium
GCGTGTCTGGATCTACAACCAGGCTCCCTGGCGCGATTCTATTGTCCGTCTGAAGCAAGTCTGGGCCACAACCTCAGCTTAGTTTTCCACACCGATCCTTCGATCACTACATCACCCACTACAGCCACCTTCTGCGGGTTCCAAACACGCCTGATCAGTTCTTGCTTGATGTATTCAAATGAACATGCTTTTATCTGAACGATGAGTCTGCAAAAACTAGCCAGCCGCCTCAAGCAAACCTTTGGCTACGACACCTTCCGTCCGCTACAACGGGAGATCATGGAAACCTCGTTGGCGGGTTGCGACGCGCTGGCAATTTTGCCCACAGGGGCGGGTAAAAGCCTTTGTTACCAACTCCCCGCGCTAGTTCGCGAAGGCTTGACGGTCGTGGTCTCGCCGCTCATCGCACTGATGAAAGATCAGGTCGATCAACTCGAAGCCAGCGGCGTCGCCGCAACTTTTATCAACTCCTCCTTGGACAGCGAGGAAACCAACCGTAGGCTCATCGCTCTCAATGCCGGTACCTACCAATTGCTCTACGTCGCCCCAGAGCGGCTGATCTTAGCGGATTTCCTCTCCCGCTTGAAGGGCTGGAACCTCGCCGCACTGGCAGTGGATGAGGCCCACTGCATCAGCGAGTGGGGCCACGATTTTCGCCCAGAATACCGCCGACTCAAGGAAGTCCGACACGCCTTCCCCAAGGTTCCAGTGCTCGCCCTGACCGCCACCGCCACTGAGCGAGTTCGTGAAGACATCGTAAAACAACTCGAACTCAAGCAGCCGAAAGTTTTCCTCGCCAGCTTCAACCGTCCGAACTTGAAGTATCAAGTCATCGCCAAAGCTGGAGCCGCAGCACAGGTCTGCAATTTCGCCACCGCTCGGCCCGATGACTCAGGCATCGTCTATTGCCAATCTCGGAAAAGTACCGAAGCGCTCGCCGCAGTGCTTCGAGCCCAAGGGTTTTCAGCCGTCGCTTACCACGCCGGACTCGAACCCGCCGAACGGGCTCGCAATCAGGACGCGTTCCTCCGCGATCAAGCCAAGATCGTTTGCGCCACCGTCGCCTTCGGCATGGGTATCAACAAACCCAATGTCCGCTACGTGATCCACGCCGATCTTCCGAAAAACATCGAGGCTTACTACCAAGAAACCGGCCGTGCTGGCCGCGATGGCTTGCCTGCGGATTGTCTGCTGCTGTTTTCTCGCGGCGATGTGTCGAAGTATCTGAAATTTCTCGATGAGATCCCCGAGCCTCAGGCACGGGCCATCGCTCACCACCAACTCGACCAAATGACCCATTTCGCCGAAAATGAGGTCTGCCGTCGCATCGGCTTACTTGGCTATTTTGGCGAAACTTGGCCCGACACCAACTGCGGCGCTTGCGACCACTGCCTCGATCCTCGCGAGAAATGGGACGCCACCATCGATGTCCAAAAACTACTCAGTTGCTTGCTGCGAATCCGCCAAGCCGCGAACTTCAATGTCGGACTCAACCACCTTGCCGAAGTCCTGACCGGCGGTCGATCTGAGAAAATCCTCCGCTGGAAACACGACACACTGACCACTCATGGCATCGGCAAAGATCAAACCCGTTCCTATTGGGTCGATCTCGGACGGCAGCTTCAGCGGCTCGGCCTGCTCGTGAGTAGCCAAGATCAGTTTTCCACGGTCTCCATCAGTCCGCTCGGAATCGCAACCCTGAAACAGCGCGAAATCGTCATGCTGACCCGCGCCTTAAGCCTGCCCCAATCCAAAAATACCCGCAGCGGCGAGATTCCCTGCGATCCGGGACTGTTTGATCAATTGCGGCTGTTGCGCAAAGAATTGGCAGATCGCTGTAACTTACCTGCTTATGTGATTTTTTCGGATGTCACCCTCCGCCACTTCTGTCGTGACTATCCGACTGAGGATGACGCACTGCTCACCATCCCCGGAGTCGGTGAGAAAAAACGCGAAGACTACGGCCAAGCGTTCATTGCCGCCATTTGTGTTTGGCTGGCAGAAAATCCCCGCCTCGACTTCGCCCCACTTGCCACTCTAGCAGCACCGCCTGCCCGCCCGCAGGGAATCCTTCTAGGCACTGCGGCGCTTAGCCTTGAACTTTTCAGAAATGGCCAATCCATCCCAGAAATCGCACAAACCCGCGGACTTGTTGCCTCCACGATTGAGAGCCATTTGACGCAAGCCATCGAAAATGGAGAACCGCTTGACCCGCGTGGCCTATATACCGTCGAGGAACAAGCGCTGATGCAAGCGGCGCTTGCCGGCTATGACGAGCTTCCCTTGAAGCCAGTATTTGAGCAGCTCGATGGCCGAATCAGCTATGGCAAACTCCGACTCTACCGAGCTGTCATCGCCAAATCGAAATCCGCAAACCATTCCTCCTAAAAAGTTTCCTCCAAAGCCAAGCCAAACTCTTCAACCCATATTCGAAGTTACGCCTGCAAGGTCAATGTTTCGGCAAAATTCTGAGACTTTCCTCCTCTGTTCGAACCCCAATCTGTAGCCAATATTTTTTCGAGTACATTTGTTTCATCCACATCTCCAGCTGACAAACCAACCCGCTGTTTCAGCCGGACTTTAATCTGCCATCTCAGACCCTAAATACCGCCAATTTCCCCGGCTGCCATTGCGCAACTCTTTCACCCAGGTTATGAAGCTGGTGGAAAAACAAGGCACGTTCAGTAAAGCCCGGAAGAAATACGACACCCCGGCCACCCTCTGCAATCGTCTGTTAGCCTGCAGCAAAGCCAAGCTCGGCGGCACCTGTGTTACCCTCGATCCGATGAACCTCGCAGCTGAGATCGAAGCGAGACTGGTGCGGATCTTCAACATCGTGGAGCGCATTGAACAAGACCGAGAGGATGAAATGGTGCGTACCGGAAAGATTCTAACCGGAAGCTGCACCACCCCGGCGGAAATCCTTGTCAAAACCACCCCAAACCCAATGAAGCGCCGGGTGTCATGAATCTTAGCACAATACGCCCCAAAGGCCCCTCAATCTAACCGTCACGCCAGAAGATTCACTAGTTCTTGGGTGGATCAATCACCGCAGTGCTTTCGTCAGGGGGAAGGATCTCGTTGACCAAACGCTTTGAGCCCGCCTCCGCGAGGTCGCTTTGCGGATGGATGCTGCGAGCTTTAAGATACCATGAAAGCGCCGATCCGATTTGCTTAGGGTTACGCTTTTCAAACTGCGCGGCTTTGTCGAGGGCCCGAGTGAAGTCGGCAACTTTAGGAGCCAACAACTCTAACTCGCGCCCCAGTTTCGGATCATCGGGAAAATCTTCACGCAACTTGGCGAGTTGTTCCCAAGCGGCATAGTTTTGCTCCATTTTACTGAATTCCTTGGCTTTCCCGAGCGCCGTCTCGATTTTCATGAGATTCAACACAATCTCTTTGAAAGCAGTTTCACGCTTCAGATCACCTTGGATAGAGGGCGCGATTTCATACTGTCGCTTGGCGATCTCACGGAAATTTCCTTCACTCAGCAAGCGGTCAAAGTCGTTGCGAAGCGACATCAGACCGCTGCCGTTGTTCACTAACGTGCGAAATTCTTGGAGCTTAGGATTGGTCGGCCACAACTCAAAGGCGATCTGAAATTTTTTGCCAGCCTTGTCGATTTCTTTAGCCAAGAGTAGAGCTTTTGCTTCTTCGATCGCAAGGTCAGAGGAGAGAGTATAAGCGCTGATCGCACTATCAACCTTGGACGATGGAAAATCTTTAGCTGTACTTTTCAAGCGTACGGCAAGCTCCTTAGCCTTCACACAGTCATGAACTTGTAGTGCGCCGTAAAGCTCATACAAGTCACGAACGTAATCTGCAATCCGACGTTTTTTATCCAAGGACAAGGTTGCGACTGGAGCGAGATATTCGCCGATGGCGTAAGCTTCTAGCAAGCGTTGAGAAGCTGAATGAAGCTCGTTGCGCGACAGCATTAGATCGAAAGCCTCAATATATTTAGTGGTTTCCCGAATAAACTCATTTGCAAGTGCATCTAGCGAAGTCACTGTCGGACTTACACCGACAGATTGAGAAAACATCTTGGAAACGTCTGAGCCCTTCTCGATGCGGAGGGTGGAGTCACCGTCTTTCCAGATTTGGTTATAGAAACGGGCAGCCATCAAGACATGCTCGTAGCGGCGCTGCGCGAACCACTGGATCATACTCACTTGATATTGGGCTTTGGTTTGTACGGTCTGAACTTCAGTGTGAGCAATGTTGCTCTTTTTCAAGAGCTCAATTTCTGCAATCCGGCGGATGCTGTCTGCATATTTCAAGGATTGAACTCCCGGAACCGGAGAGGCGTCGCTTTCTTTGCCTCCCTTGCTTTTCGCACTGGGACTCGAAGGAATATTGAGTTTACTGGTTTGCTCGTGATCCTTCTCCCAATCGCTCTCTAGGATAATTTTTTTCTTCTCATCCTCAATTGAAAGATTGAGTTTTTGAAGACTTTTGACGTCTCCCTTGGCAAGCATCGCCATGTAGATCGACTCGGCGAGAGTCATGCAGAGATTGGCGTCGCCCGGATAAGCAGACGCCGCAGGAAGTTGTTTAAAAGCAGCGTAAAGGTCGGGACTGGGACTCCTAAACGGAGAAATGGTTTTCAAAATATTATCGATTCTAAATCTATATTCACCCGCGGCAGGACCACTTTCCGGAGGTTGACTTAAATATTTTTCAAAGCGCGCTTTGATGATCCGGTTATCGCCGAGTGGAATGGTGACCCCTGCAACCGTGATCGACTCGGCAGCCGGATCCAGCAACGGAATCTCTTGGCCAAGCATAGAAGCAGCAGACGATTTCTTTTCGGCACCGGGACTGGACTCCGCAGGCTCCGCGGCCGCTGGTGCACGCTTGTCGGGCGCAGGCGGGGTGTACACTTGAGCATGAACGATGCCTGCAAAACAAAATGACAGTAACAAATGAGTTTTCATAGGATCCTTGAAAATGGATTAGAGATGCTGAATTCCACAAGCTACAGGAATGCCACCTTGGCGAAATTTGACGCGGAAAGCATATTTTTGTTTGATATCAATGTTGAATT
>JAYWAR010000222.1:0-5036 GCA_043782285.1 Akkermansiaceae bacterium
GTAATGAAGCGCGGATCTTCACCCGCATGCAGCATTTTCGCCAGCCAGTAGAGCGCCGCATCCGGATCCGAGCCACGAATCGATTTGATAAATGCGGAAATCGTGTCGTGGTGCGCATCGCCGTGAGCATCGTAAACCACCGCCTTACGCTGAATCGATTCTTCTGCCACCGCCAAGCTGAGGTGGACGGTCCCGTCTTCATCCGGAGTGGTTAAAACCGCCAGTTCTAGGGCGCTGAGGGCTTTTCTCACATCCCCGTCGGATTTTTCCGAAAGATGCCGCAGCGCCGCAGGCTCCGCCAACACCGGATACTCCCCCAAGCCACGCTCAGCATCGTTCAGCGCTCGCTCCAAAACCACCACAATCTCTGTCACCGACACCGGCTCGAGTTGAAAAATTTGCGAACGCGAAACCAGTGGCGAATTTACATGAAAATACGGATTATGGGTAGTCGCACCGATGAATCTTACCACTCCACGCTCAATGTGTGGCAGCAACACATCTTGTTGGGCTTTGTTAAAACGATGAATCTCGTCGATAAACAAAATTGTCGTCTCCCCGCGCAAATCCCGCCAAGTCCGCGCCTGATCAATTTTTGCCCGAATCTCCGCAACGTTAGACTCGACCCCGTTCAAGGACTCGAACCGCGAGCCACTGGTTCGCGCAATCACACTGGCTAAAGTGGTTTTGCCTGTTCCCGGTGGACCATAAAATATCAGTGAGGTAAAACGATCTGACTCAATCGCCCGCCGCAGCAATTTACCCGGTGCCAGAATATGCTGCTGGCCCGCCATCTCATCCAATGAA
This sequence comes from Akkermansiaceae bacterium, assembly GCA_043782285.1. Classification (GTDB taxonomy): domain Bacteria; phylum Verrucomicrobiota; class Verrucomicrobiia; order Verrucomicrobiales; family Akkermansiaceae; genus Luteolibacter. Next base: position 808 of record JAYWAR010000222.1, read on the forward strand.
CGTGGCCGCATCCGCGCGGCCAAAGGCTCGGCGGGGTTCGGCTTGCCTGATAAAGCACGAGGAGTGTTGAAAAGATCGGACACGTGAATTTTTAATTACCCTCGCCGAGCTTGGCCCTGCACTCCAGCCCATATTGTGACCTTCAATTGTGCTCTTGATATTCTCAGCTTCCAAACTCAAGCGCCCCCCCATCGCCAACCATTGCCCCAAAAGGTTCGACCACTTGGCTGGATTGTTGGAAATTCGTGGCGATTCACCGTCATCCATCCCAAGCGTTCTCAACCTGAAATCGCCGGGGCTGTCGCCACTTCCGGCTTGTTACCCTCGACTTTCTTCCTACCACTCAAGATTCATGATCATTCTCTTACGGATTCTCCGCCACACCTTCCGTTACCCATGGCACAGCGCACTCTCGCTGCTGATGGCCGTCGCCTGCACCTTGCTGGTGCTGGTTTTACCGGGGATCACGATGCAATTCATCGATGTCATCATCGCCCAAAAACGGCCTGAGCTCATCATCCCTAACGCTGCCATCGGCATCGCTGCGATTTTTATCCGCCAAGCGCTCTTCACGCTTCGAACCTATTTTAACAACTCGGTGGAGCTGAAACTCACCCACCTGATCCGAGTCGAACTCTACGACAAACTCCAACGCCTCCCGGTCAAATGGTTCGATTCCAACTCCTCGGGCGAAATCATGTCCCGGATCGCCAATGACGTGCCAGCCACCAATCGTATCATCATCGAAGGCGTGGACCAAGCCGTCGCCGCCGTGTTGCAATTTCTGATCGTCCTAGGCTACATGTTCTATCACTCGTGGTCACTCACCCTCGTCACCTTGATTCCCTTGCCCTTCATCGGCCTCATCACCACTTGGTGGAGCCGCCGATCCGAGCCAATGTGGCGGCAATCTGCCGAAGCCACTTCCGCACTCAACGCGATCCTTCATGACAACCTCGCAGGCATCCGCCAAATCAAAGCCTACACCGTCGAGCCACAGGCCTTGGAAACCTTCGACAAGGCATCACGTAAAGTCGGAGACGCCACCATGATCGTGATGCGTGGCCAATCTCTCGTCTGGCCCGGGGTTTCCTTCATCGCCGAGTCTGGCATCATCTTGATGGTCGCCTTCGGCGCTTGGTTCGCGCTCCAAGGCCAGCTCCAACCCGGCGTAGTGGTATCCTTCCTCGTCGCCTGGGGCTTTCTGTTTGATCCCATTTCACGCATCAACGCACTCTCACAAACCTTCACCCGTGGGATCGTCTCCGCAGAACGCATTTTTAAAATCATCGACACCCCAGATGAAATCAACCTCACCGCAGGCCTACGCCCCGCCCAAATAAACGGCCACCTCCAGTTTGAAAACGTCTCATTCTCCTACTCCGAGGAAGCTCCCACCCTTAACCAGTTCACCCTCGAAGTGCTCCCCGGCCAAACCATCGCCCTCGTCGGCGCCACCGGTGCCGGTAAATCCACTGTTTTGAATCTCCTCAGCCGATTTTATGAGCCCACTGCTGGCCGCATCCTGCTCGACGGTATTTGCCTGGCAGAAATCTCCAAAGAATGGCTGCGCGACCAACTCGGCTACGTCACCCAAGAAAGCTTCCTCTTCAATACCACCCTTGGTGAAAATCTGCGGCTCGCCAAGCCCGATGCCAGCGACGATCAAATCTGGGCCGCCCTCGACGCCGCCAATGCCGCCGACTTCGTCCGTGCCAGTCCCGCAGGTCTCGACACCCTCGCCGGCGAGCGCGGCAGCCGTTTCTCCGGCGGAGAAAAACAACGCCTTTCCATCGCCCGCGCTCTGCTAAAAAATCCACCGCTGCTGCTCCTCGACGAAGCCACCTCCGCCCTCGACAACACCACCGAGCGACTCGTCCAACAAGCCTTGGAAAATCTTCGTGCCGATCGCACCTGTTTTGTCATTGCCCACCGCCTCTCCACCGTCCAGAAGGCCGACCGCATCTGCGTGCTCCAACACGGCAAGCTGATCGAACAAGGCACTCATGCCGAACTCACTGCCCTTGGCGGCTCCTACGCAAAACTTTGCCAAGCAACTTTTGCAAACGATTCTCGACCCATCGCTTAATTGTCTCCACAGTCCATCCTAACTCTCACTCATTCACCCACTCGCTTCATGGAAACACTCATCAAACTCCCAGACCACGCCGCCCCCAGCACCATCACCGAGATTCTCGCCTCGCTCCGCAAAGAACACTTTGAACCTCGCCATGAAGCCAAAGCTTGGGGCGACTGGATCTACCTCGCCACTTACACCACCGTCATCAGCATCGAGTGCAACCACGGCCTCAGCAGTACTGCCACCCTCGAACATGGCGAGGGCGAGGAAGAAGGCGAACCGGTCCCCTCACTCTACCGCGCCTTTGGCCGTCTCGGCTGGCTCGGAATCGACTCCGACGGCGAATTCCCACTCCACTAAATCCGACCCCCACCGGGAGCGCCGCGATCCATGAGGCGCGGCAGCTCTCAGCCATCCTGGTATCTCATACGCACGACGGTCGCAGACCGCCGCTACACGAAACGTAGCCACGTTCATTTTGCCAATTTTTCCGGCGAGCAATCTAACCTTTAGCGTCGAGATATTTCCAAGCACCTTTGAATCGTTTGAAACGGGAGCATTCCTGAAGTTTTTTCGCTTGCTCGTCGTGGAAATATTCGGCGATGAACTCGACTTTACCAACCTTATCGTCTTTGCCACCTTTGGAGGTTTTGAGAATGGTGAGGAAGCGCCATGAGGATTCAAAAATCGTCGCTTCAAGCTCGGCTTTTAATCCGGGCTCGCGAGTGTCCGGGTGGGTGCTACTCACCAAGTAGTCGACCAGTCGAAAAAAGAACGCGCTGTAGCGGGAGCGCATCAATTGCTCGGCGCTTTCGGGTTTCGACTTGCCGTAATGGAACGGCATGCAGCAAGCAGCATAAGTCTCGCGGCTCTTGCAGGGACATAGCGATTGCTGCCTTTCGAGAGTTATTTTATCCAGATTTTGGCTCACAACAGCAAGTATCGGGCTCCGGCAGATGAGCAACGAGCACCAACTTATAATTTGATGAAATTGAAACAATTTTAAAGCAACCTATTTGCCCAAGCACCAATCAGTAATCAATTTCTCCCCACTCATTTGGCTTTTCCATGAGGTCGCTGAGAGCCAGATTTTTGTGCGGATGAGCCAGCATCTCGGCACGCAGCGCGATCAGTCAATTGAGAAGATCGACCCCAAGTGCCGATTACCAGCTCACGCAAAGCCGCCTCTTCACCGCCCAGCTCGCGAGGCTTGGTGAAATTCCCGGGGCAGCAGACTTTACCGAGGAACGGGTAGATCTTGTCTGCTACCACGCCTGATCCCAGAAAACTAGAAGTTGCAGCCGCGCAAAGATTCCTTCAGAGTACACAAGATGAATAGAGTGACGCTAGGTTTTGTCGGAGTGGGCCGGATGGGGGCGAACATCGCTCGCCGTCTCACCGATCTGGGTTACCCGATTGCGGCGATTTACGATCACCACCCATCTACGGCAACTGCGTTGGCGCTCGAGCTCGGTTCTCAGGCGGTTCAAACTCTGCCTGAGGTGACTGCCGCCGCCGAAATAATTTTTACGGTAGTGACCGACGATGCGGCGATGGCAGAAATTTTTACCGGCGCTGAGTCCTTGCTAAAAGGAGCTGCGGGCAAGGTCTTCATCAACTTTGCAACCGTGAGCCCTGTAGCTCATCAAGCAGCGGAAGAAGCCGCAAACGCTGCCGGGGCCCTTACTCTTGCAGCGAGTATGGCATCCAGTATCACCCAAGCACGTCAAGGAACACTCTATCTGATGGTGGGTGGCGAAGCTGGCGTTTTCCAACGGTTAGAGCCGCTACTTAAGGAAATTTCAGCCTCGTTGCGTTATGTCGGAGCTATTGGCAATGCGGCTAAAATCAAAGCGCTGGTCAACATGGTGATGAACATCAATACCGCCGGCCTCGCCGAAGGGTTAGGTCTCGGCGCGGCGCTGGGCTTAGACCTCAAACTGCTTCAAGAGATTTTTGCTCAGACTGGTGCCAATTCACGGGTGCTTGAAACCGATGGCGACGATATGATCAAGCGTGAGCACGATTGTTATTTTTCCGCCTCTCATGCAGCCAAGGACAGTGGAATTGCCAATGCCTTGGCGGATATCGCCGGGGTCAAGGTTCCGTTATCTCAGGCCACTGAGGTGCAATATCGAAAGATGATCGA
>JAYWAR010000223.1:0-5034 GCA_043782285.1 Akkermansiaceae bacterium
CCTTTCGCTGGCTTGGGCCTATGATTCTCCGAACTGGGCACTCGCTGCAAATGGTGCCACCGCCACCCAAAGCACCACCGACTATGACGGCGTAGCCTCCCGCGCCATCGACGGAAATACCGACGGCAGCTACAATTCCGCAAGCATCACCCACACCGCAGGTGCCGCCAATTCGTGGTGGCAAGTGGACTTCGGCCAGGCTCGCCCCATCAACCAAGTCGTCCTCTGGAACCGCACCGACACTGGTACCGCTAGCAGGCTCTCGAATTTCCGCGTCAGCGTGCTCAACGCCAGCGATACCGAGATCGCAGGCCAGAACTTTTTCCCACCCGGCACCGGCAATGTCGTCGGCTCGCTCACATGGACGCTGCCGCAAGTCCTCCAAGCCCGCAAAATCCGGGTTTCCCTGCTCGGCCTAAACAACGCTGGCGACGGCTACCTCTCCCTCGCCGAGGTCCAAGCCTCTGAGACTTACCCGGCAACCACCCGCCAGATCGTCCCCGCCACCGCCCTCCGCTCTCAAACCCCCGACCCCGCCGATCTCGACGCTGACAGCCTGCCCGACGCATGGGAACGCCAATACGGACTCAACCCTGCCGACAATGGCACAATCACTCCCGCCCAGGGTGAATACGGCGACCTTGATGCCGACGGCGTGCCGAACTTCCTCGAATTTGCCACCGGCACCGCCCCCACCTCCCCGAATGGCGAGGCCGGTAAGCTCACTCGTGAAACGTGGGGGAATCTTTCCGGCGGCACCGTTTACGGCCTCGTCCACTCACCCGCTTTCCTCCAAGACGCGGATCTCACCGACACCCTCAGCGACTGGCCCTACACCTCACGAGCAGGATATTACGGCGAGCGTCTGCGCGGCACCCTCACCGCCACCGAGACCGGCTGGCACACCTTCTGGATCGCCGGGGATAATGAATGCAGCCTCTCCCTTTCCACCGATTCTCGGAAATTTCAAAAACGCACCATCGCCTCCGTCGGCAACGGTCGTTTCACCTTTGCCCCGGCCTCCACCCCATCTGGAGATATCGACTCCAGTTACGACATCCTCCCATCTCAGAAATCCGTCCCCATTTACCTCACCGCAGGAAGTCTCTATTTCATCGAGGTTCTCCATGCCGAGGACACCGGCGTTGACCATGTCGCCGTCGCGTGGACCACGCCCTCCGCCGCCCGCACGCCGCTGCCATTCACCACCCTGCGTTCGTTCCGTTATGACATCGACGATGCCGACGACGACGATCTCCCAGACTCTTGGGAATCCCAAAACGGCCTCGACCCCACCGATAACGGCTCCCGAGGAATCGGCCGCCAAGGTGCCCTCGGCGACAACGACGGCGACGGCCTCACCAACCGCGAAGAATACCTTCTCGGCACCCATCCAAGTGATGCGGATGGGGACCACGACGGCCTAGACGACTTCACCGAAGTCCGCGACCTCGGCTCAGACCCCAAGCTCGCCGGCTCTGGACTGGGCACCGTGCTCCAAGAACTTTCCGGTAGCGCGGGAGTCGCCACCTCCGGCCAGTGGATCGCCGGACCCACGGGCACCTTCCTCTCGCTCGACCGCCGCGGTGCCTGCACTTGGCCCTTCAGTCTCACTCAGTCCGGCATCAAGATGCTCGAGGTTTTGGCCATGGCTCAGGGAAATACTTGGGCGGGCGACACCCTCGCGCTGGATCTTGCCATCATCCGCCCCAGCGATTCTAGGCGCTGGACCGTCGGCTCCTATCCCATTTACGACAATTTCGGAAAACCCTGCCAAGTTCTCGCCATTCTGCCGCAATTGACTGCGGGTTCCTACCTCGCCCAAATCACCGTTCGCAACCTCTCAGAAAGCCGCAACGTTCGCATCGACCGCCTCAGACTGCTCGACGCAACCGGGGCCGATGCCAATAACAACGGCATCGCCGATTGGCTCGAATCCCGCGTCTCCCAGTCCAACAGCGTTCTCACCGCTGCCACCTCAGCCGTATCGCCAGCCTGCATTGAGGGCATCGCCCGCGACGTCAGCCTGTCATGGCTGCAAAACGGCGCCACCCGCATCAATCTCACCGCCAGCATCGACCAACGCTGGTTCACTAACGTCAGTCTCCCCACCGACGGCTCACCGCTCCCACTCAGCGCCCAATTTGAAGACGGCACTTACACCGCTGCTGCGCCCATTTCTTGGACTCCGACGAACCTCCTCGCAAATCCCACCCTCACTGTTAGGTCGGGGGATTCACTCCGCCTGACCGCCCATCCCGGCACCACTCCAGACGGCGGCGCGGTCACCATCACCACTGCGGCCGCAGCCACCCTCACCACCACCGCAGGTGTTCCAGTCGTCCGCAGCTTCAGTCTTACCAACTGGGCACTCGCCGCGAATGGCTCCTCCGCCAGCCAGAGCACCACCGACTATGACGGCATAGCCTCCCGCGCCATCGACGGCGACACCCGGCCCAACTATTCCACCAATACCATCACCCACACCGCTGACGCCGCCAACTCATGGTGGCAAGTGGACCTCGGCCAGACCCGTGAACTCAGCCGCATCGTCCTCTGGAACCGTGCCGCAGAATACGGTGCAGAAAGCCGCCTTTCGAACTTCCGCATCAGCATCCTCGACGCCAGCGGCAGCGAGACCCTCGGCCAGAACTTCTTCCCACCCGGCGCTGGCCACCCCGCAGGCTCCTTCACTTGGAATCTCCCCCAGACTGTCGCCGGAAAAAAAATCCGCATCGCCCTCCTCGGCCTCAACAATGCCGGGAATGGCTACCTCTCCCTCGCCGAGGTCCAAGCCTTTCCGGCGAGCGAACTCGTCACCCTCCAAGCCACCCACACCGCCGCCAACGCTGCCGTCACCACCGGCTCGACCACCGTCAAGATCATCGCCGCCGATTTCGGACCCAGCCTCGCCGTTCGCACCGGACGCTGGAGTGACTGGCTTCTCCCCGGCGTGAAATCTGACCTCCCGCTCGAATTCGACTCCACCCTCCAAGTCGCGGAAACCGGCCCCTACCTCGGCGCACATCGCCTTAAGCTCGCCGCCCTCACCGACAAGCCCGTCCAGCTCATTGCCCGCACCGCCGTCGCCTCCACCGTCGCCGCCGTCGCCACCGTCGATCCCTTCATGATCGGCGACGCCTACGACAGCGGCTACGTCGAGATCCTCGAAACCCTGCCAGACGGCACCCTCCATGGACGCATCTCCATCGTCGCAGACCGCCTGCCGCCCGGCGGCTACGTCCAACTCCAGATCTGGGCCGGCGGTGCCCAGTTTAGCAATGGCACCACGCTCAAAAACCTGACCGCTGCCGACTTTGGCGCCAATGGCGTGGCCTACGTGGATGTCTATTACCCCTCGCAAGCCGCGATCTCCTCATTCTGCCATTACACCCGCCTCTACTCGGCTAACGGCACCCTCCTCAGCGGTTATTGAAATCACCGCCCGCCACTTCATTTCGCACTCCCGCCACCCGTCATGCCCCAGTCCCACCGCCGCTTCCGCACCACCGCCGCCCTGATCGCGGCGGTCGGACTCGGCGTGGTGGCGACCTACCTCATTTTCACCCGGAAATCCTACCACCAGCCGCCCCCCATCACCCATCTTTGGTCGCCACCCCCGCTTCCCTTCCTCTCCACCCCGTCGTCACCCGCATCCTCCGCGAAGGCCCAGATCTTCCTTACCTCAAGTTCAACTACCTCATCAAAGAACTCCCGCTCAACCTCGCCCCCCACGACATCCAAGCTCTCATCACCTTCATTTCCGCCCCCGCTCCCTCCAAGTTTCAAGACGCCGAGTGGGGCTCGCTCGTCAACGACATCGAGGAATGCCTCACCGTCCAGACCCTCCCCAGCCCGCAAGTCGCAGATGCCCTTATCGCCATCTTCCGCGATCCCCAGAAAATCCAGATGCAGCGCGACTACGCCCTCCAGCACATCGGCGGCTTCGCCATCTACCTCATCCACACCGGAGTGCCGACTTCAGTCGGCCAACCTCCTTCCTCTTCTCCACCAACTATCCACTCTCAACCATCAACTCTTCCCCCTGCTTCTCCATCAACCACCCACTCTCAACCATCAACCATCTTTCCCCTCCTTCTCGCCGAGCTAAAATCCGCCGCCGCCCAGACCGCCCAACCCTGGTCCGGCACCGCCCTTAATCTTCTCGATGGTCTCCTCCGCGCCGCTACCTACCGCGCCGTGGAAATCCCCGGCCTCAACGCCGCAAGCCTCGTAGAAATTTCCATCCCCATTGCCCGCGACCCCTCCGCCCCGCTCAACGCCCGCCTGCCCGCCCTCCAAGTCGCCGCCCGCCACGACTCACCTGCCGCCCGCGACCTTGCCCGCCAAATCCTCGCCACTCCAGACTCCAGCCTGATGCTCATCCAGTCTGCCTCCGCCGCCCTCGCCGCCCTCGGCACTGCCGCCGACCTCCCACTCCTGCACACCGCCACCGTGACTGCCACCCGCCACACCGCCCCGGCCCTCAACGAGGCCATCCGCGCCATTCAAACAAGAGTCCACTCCAACTAATCCTCTTCCGCCGCCCACCGCCCTAAAAATCATTAAATCAGCGTAATCAGTGGTAAATAACACTCTCCACCTACGCTTCCCAATTTCAAATTCAGCATCGTTCCAATTTCATTCTCAAGACTCGACCGTCCCATGAATTCAAAAATCATCCGTTATTTCGCCTGCCTTGGTCTCATGACCGGGATGCTTACCGCCAACGATAAGTTCTCCTACAAATGCAAAAAAAAGACCTGCGACAGTTGCACTTCAGGTTCGGCATGTGAACCCAACTACGAAACTTACAAAACAACTTCCGGTTATGACACCAAAGAAGAAGCAGCGACGGCGGGGAAGGAAAAATGCAAGTCAACTGCCTCCAACTCCACCAGCAACGGTGGAACCAATGCCACCACCGACACCAGCCCCGGCCTCACCCCCCTCAATTACCAGCGCCAAGGCCTCATCTTCGACGGCGTCAGCCCAGACTACGTCAAATACGAAACCGTCAGCCAGACCACCAAC
>JAYWAR010000224.1:0-5031 GCA_043782285.1 Akkermansiaceae bacterium
GAGGTCGAGCGCCAGCAGCTTCATTTTTTCCTGACCCGCCTGCCGCGACATGCCGGAATCTTGCAGATCATCGTCTTCGAAGTCATCGGGATCATAGGACTGGCGGCGTGAGCGGTGTGAGGGTGGCATCTGATAGAAGAAGGGTCCGGATCAAAACAACCGCTCAGCCACGGTGACGACGTCGTCGGGTTGCAGCAGGAACGGTCGGTCGCCGCGTTGGGAAACGGCTTTAAAATCAACGATGGTGACGTTGCCCCTGCGGCTGATGGTGACTTTTTTCGGGTTGGCAAGTTCGGTAAGACCGCCCGCCATGGCGATGGCATTGACAAGATCGAGTCTGCCGTTGAGCGGGAAAGCCAGCGGACCCGGCTTGGCGACTTGGCCAAGCACCGTCAGGCTTTTGCCAACGAAGACGCTCTGGTTGACGATGAGCCGATCCCCCGCCGCGAGTTGGATTCGGCCCGAAGCGCCGCTAATGGAACTCATGCTGAGGTTAGAAATCGTCCCGGCCGCGCGGACCAGTTGGATGCCCTTGGCATCGGCGTTTTCGGCGAGACCGCCGGCGGTGGCCATCGCGGAGGCCAAATCGAGACGACCGGAAACGGGCATCGGGATCTGGCCGGGATTCTTGACTGCACCGATGACCGAGATGAATTCGGTGGCGTATTCATCCACGGTGAGGGTCAACTTGGGATCGACGAGGTAATCCTTGGCGTACAGTTCACGAATTTTCGAGGCAGCGGCCACGACGCTTAAACCGCCGACCTCGACCGAGCCGATGAGAGGGAATGACGCTTGGCCGGTCTTGAGGATGCGAACCTGGACGGACAAATCCGGCTCCTCATAAACAGCCAGGCGGATGGTGTCGTTGGGGCGCAAAATGTAGGTTGCATCTTCCTTTTCGGCGCCATACGCGGCGGCGGACACTAGGACGAACAGGATGAGACGGAGCAAACCGGAAAAGGACATGGAGTTCTTCAAAATACCAAGGGATGACGAATCTGAGGGCTCGTGTGAGCGAGCGATCCGAGGCCGTAGCCGGATTATTTCATACAAGCGGCGGAGGGATAAATTTTTCTGTGTGAACAGGCCAGCTTAAAAACCGGGGTTATGCAACCGATGTGGAAGTGGACGATCATGTCAGGATATCTCGCCCTCAGAATCCCCGGCTGATGCCAAACCCCACTTGAAAGGAATTCCATGACTCCGTGGCACTGCCGCTTTGGTCGCCATAGCGGAAAAACACGCTGGCATAACAGGTATTCGACAAAACAGCCATCCCCAGCGCACTATCGACATTGAAAAAACTCCGGTCGACCCCACCTCCACCGGACACATTTGCGGGGAGTTGCGAGCGATTCAGGGTGTAGCCGGTGCCCAAGTTCAGAGTGGCCCGCTGGACCTTGCGGCGGTAACCCAGCCTCAGCGAAGTGACCTCGTTAAACGCCCCCGCCTGCGATGGATCTGCTTGGGTATCGCGAAACAGCGAAAAATTCATGCCCCAGAGCTTGGAGGCCTCATAATTCAGGCCAACCGCTGCCGACACCGTGGGGTCCGCCGTGCCGCCATTTTGATAGCTAGCGAAATCCATGCCGACGCGCGAATTGAGCGCCACTTTTGAGCTGAGCTTGTAGTTCACCGTCAGCGTGGGGCCGATGGAAGTCCGCCCCGTCTGGGCACTTCCTGAAACGTAGGTGTAGCGAAGTCCCAGACCCAGCTCAGTGAGCGGTGAATATTTCCAAAGCGCCGCAGCGCCGAGGTTGAAGGATTGAGTGTTACTGAAATTTCCGCCGCTCACGGTGGAGTAATTCTCGCCGATGTCGCCTTGGAGCGACGTCTTCGGGCTGATCCGGTAGCGGCCCGTCAACGCCGATGTATAACTGGTTTGTTTCACGAAGGCCGACGAATAATTCTGGTTACTCCCCCGCTCGACCGCGACGCCACCGGTGAAGGTGGCGCTGAATTTACCCCCTTCGTAGTTGGCGACTACACCGCCACCTTGGTTGTAGCCGCTGAAGGCTGACTGACTAAAGTATTCGTTATAATTGCCGCGGTAACCGCCACCAAAAGTAAAGCCGGAGGACTTGGACAAGTAATCGACGCGCCCACCGAGAGTGAGGATGAAATCATCCTGAACTGGGGCCAACGGCAGTCCGGGGCTGCGGGATACGTTGGAATCGTAGGTGCCGGATAGCGAAGTCACCACGCTAAAACCGTCGAGGATCTTCCCACCCACCCCTGCACCCGACCCAGCGGAGCTGCCAGATACCCCGTCGGGCGCGCCGGGAAGCATCGTAAATCCGCTGGGCGCAGTTGGGACAATCACCGCAGCGGCTTGCACCGATGCATCAAGCATCACCGCACAGTGGCAACCCACGCTGCAACAAATTCCCAAGTAGCGCTTGGGTCCGGTCGTGATTCTCATGCGGGTGATTTTAGGGAACCTGCATGATTCCGGCCTGACGCCGCCTGCATTTCCCGGACAACGCGTTAGGATTTAGTCCAAATCCCAGTCTCCCGCAAGGCGAGAAATTACGCTAGAATCAGCCGTCACAAGCGGGGTCTTGGAACTGCCGAGCCTTCAACTTTTGCCCTTCAGATCCTGCCGGGCCGCGTCCCGACCGGAAGCCAAAGTCCGATGACACCCTTTCTTTCTAGCCGTTGGGTTTTTTGCTTGCTCTGAAGGACTTCCCTGCTAACGAACAGCGTTCTTTCCCTTTCCTATCCCCAAAAATGAACCCTCTTCACCGACTCGTGCTCTGTTTGAGCACCGCCGCTTGTCTCCTTGCACCGCAGGTTTCTGCGGCTGGCTCGCCTGCGACGGTGTCACTGGGCGACTTGGTGCAAAGCTACGATGGAACTCCCAAGAGTCCAACCGTGGGAACCCAGCCGCCGGGACTTAACGTCTCGTTGCGGTACATCGCTTCCTCGTCGGTCGTTCCTTTGCCCATTGTCGAGACGGTTTTCAGCAACACCCCGAGTCCGTCGAGCCTTTCCTATTCAAGCCATTCGTTCTCCTCTCAGCAGACCTGCGGGCTCGGCGACCGGGTTCAACTTTCGGGCACTGCGAAGGATTTGACTTCCGTGGATGTGGTTCTGGTCACCTGGGCCAAAGCGGCATCCTATCCGGCCAAGGCCTTGGAAAATCCGGTCGGTTGGAGTCACCCCGTCAAGATGTCCATTTACGACATGGATGGGGCGGGAACCCTGACCCTCAAGAGCGAGCTCACCAACGATATTTTTATACCGTGGAAGCCACTGACCCTCAACGGCCAACCCTATCTCTACAACGGTTACGCATTCGTCGCGCATTTCGGTTTTCCGGCGGGCGTCGTCCTGCCGGAAAAGCCGGTGTTCATGGTTTCGTACAATACCGGCGGTTCCGGATTCGAACCGATCGGAACTTTGGGGCCCTACAACGAGCTCAATGTGGCCGGCGCAACCGGAGCGATCATTGGGACGGACGAAAATCCGTCCGCCTCCCTTTGGGTTCGCAGCACCACCTCATGGATCTACCCCGCAGTAGGAACGAATCCTCCCATGATCACCGTCAAAGCGAGTCGCATTCCAGAAGCAGGGACGACTGTGCCACCGGTCAACGCGGGAACGTGGCAGGTGGTCGCGAAGATCGATGCCGTGGGCTACGAGGGCGGGACGAGCGCCAATTTCACGGTCCAGCCCGCCGTCGCGCAGGTGGTCCTCGGCAATCTTACCCAAATCGCCAATGGAAGCCCTAAGTCGGCATCGGCCACCACGATTCCTCCCGGCCTCGCGGTGGACATGACCTACAATGGGGTTGCCTCGCCACCCACTCAGCAGGGCAAATATGCGGTTCACGCGGCGATCCTGAATCCGAACTACATGGGCACCGCAGATGGCGAGCTGTGGCTGGGTCAGAATTTGGCATCATGGCTCAACCCTTGGATTCAGAACGGAAGTGTGAGCGCGGCCGAATCCGGACTCCACGATGATCCCGACCACGATTCCATCGACAATTTTCTGGAGTACGCCATGGGGCTTGATCCGTCATCGGCCATGAATCCCGGCGTCAGCGGCACCGGTGCTCCTGTCGCGGAATTTGCCGGTCAGGCGCTGTCTTTGGTTTACCGGAAAAACCTGGCAGCGACCGACTTGGAGTATCAGGTGGAAACCACCACCCAACTCGGAAGCACGGAAGTTTGGGAGCCTGCCGCCACGCTTGATTCCGTTGTGGCCACGGAGGGATCCATCCAGACGATTCACGCGACCCTTGCTCCCCAGCAGAACGAAACCCGGCGGTTTGTCCGGCTGAGTGTCGTGCATCATTGACCGCACTGAGGTCATTGGAGGAAACAATCAGACCGGGGCGTTCAGAGAGACCTCTGTGGAACTTATTCTGAAAGGATCGCGAGAGTCCCAACCGTCGATCAAATGGCAGATGCGCCGCTTCAATGGGATTCCCCCGGAAACAAAAAATGAGCCCCCCCAAGGGAGCGCTCATTTTTAAAAGATCTTCGCTGCCGAGTCTCAGGCTCTGCGGCGCCGGATCAGGCCCAAACTTGCCAGACCCAGCAGCAGGACCGAAGAGGGTTCCGGGACGACACCGACATTGTCGATGCCAATCAAGCCGCTGCCCCAACCGCTTCCTCCGCCTTGGCGGGTTGTCACGCTGTATTGATCGACAACTGCACCTGCCAAGCCAGCCAAGGTGCCACTCGTGGAAAACCCGCCACCGCCACCTGCGGGGGCGATGTTTACGGTGTAATTCATGTCCAATCCGCTTGGCGTGAAATAGACGGACAAATTGTAGAGGCCATTTTCCTGGGCGGTGGTGAAGAATGGATTCCCTGCCGCGCTGAGATTCCATTGGGCCGGATCAGACGGTTGGGTTTGGTTGGCGGCCAACATGCTTAAACTGAACAACGTCGTCACTCCACTGGAGATATTGATCGAGTAGTCGTTGCGTGCCGGAAAGCCACCAACGGGATCGCTGTCAACGATGACGAAGGTGGTGAGCAGCGTGCTGCCGGCGAGAGGAGTTAAGAGTGCATG
>JAYWAR010000225.1:0-5027 GCA_043782285.1 Akkermansiaceae bacterium
ACATGAGAAATCAGACCGAGAACCAGATTCCAGATGATATAACAAAATACATAAATACAGCCCACGCAAAAAACTTCTCACCTCTGAAACCGGATGGTATTAATGATAGGGGATGGCAATCACTTGCTGTGAGCAAGTGTCTGTGGGGGTGTGATAGCAGTCCTGTTTTTAATGTTGAAAATTAGAAATAAGGCTATTTTTTCATGTTTTTCTTCTATTAATTTTTCTTTTTTTGTTTTTTAGCTATTTTTAAAAATTGAAATTGTGTTATACCAAAGTGCCTTAGCTTTTTGGCTTTGAATTGTGGAGGCTTTTGCCAGAATTTCGGCATTGCCCGAACACTGCCGAAACTAGAAGAGACGCTCGTCGAGCAAATCGAGAACGCATGGCAACAAACCCACCCCGATTGGGCCCGCAAGCGCCTGCTCGTGGTGCGCATCATCGCCCAGCACGAGCATTGCGTCGCGGGAATCATGAAGATCGCTGGGGTATCCCGGCAGAGCGTTTTCAACTACCGGGACAAACTGATGGAGGAAGGCCTTGAAGAGTTACTCAAACGCGACTGGGCGGGCGCACGCACGCCGGTCGTCCATGGGGAATTGACCGAGAAGTTCATCGACGAACTCAAGGCCGGCACCTTCCGCCAAGCTCGCGACGCGCAAAAGTGGATTGAAAAGCGCACCCGCAAAAAGCTCACCGAAGGCGGCGTGCGCAAGCTCATCCACCGCCTAGGCGGCAAGCTCAAGATGCCGCGCAAGAGTCACCGCAAAAAAGACCAGGCCGCCGCAGACGCCTTCCGCGCCGAGCTTTCGGAGCGCCTCACCGAAGTGGTTGGTGAGAATCCCGACAAGCCAGTGCGCTCGTGAGTGCTTGACGAACACCGCTACGGGCTGCTGCCGGTGATCTGCAAGACTTGGTCGCTTCGCGGAGTGCGCGTCCACGCGCCCTATCCCTATGCCACCACCTACAAGTGGGGCTACCTGCACGAGGCTCTCGAAATCGACGGCGCTAACGACGCGCAACGGCTCTTCACCCCGGCCATCAACCAGGATATTCACGCAATTTTTCTCAAACAAATCGCCGACAGCGATCCAGACTCGCTGTATGTGGTCATTGCCGACCAAGCGGGCTTCCACCTGCGGGCGGACGACACACGGCTGCCGCCCAACGTCAGGCTGTTACTACAGCCACCCTATTGCCCGGAACTCAACCCGGTAGAAGGATTCGGCCTTTTGCTCAAGGCCCCCACAGGGAACCGGCTCTACCGCAACTTTAGACGGCTGGAGAATCACCTCATCGTGATAGCTAAAGAATGGATTAAGCCCGAGAAAGTCCACTCGATGATCCACGGCTGGATGCGTGATCAAGCGAACACTGGCGCTCCGAGTTAAAGTCTAGTTCCTAAAGAATTTTGGTTTCTAAAATTTTTTTAAACTAACAGCTATTTTGACAAGTGTTATATGCATGTGGCGGGAGATATTTCGCATCCCGGAAGATGCGGAAGGTAATTTTTGATCTGGCGAGTCGGAACCTCGCCAGCGGTCGCCTAGGTTATTTCAAAGCAAGGTTATGGGAGATTTTCACCCTAATTTTGGACACCGTTGATTCATTTTGTCTGGGAATTTGAATTCATTCGATGACTTTTCCTCGTTGCGTTACTTGGCCAGCTTTTTACCGCTGATGGTCTTTTTAAAAAAAGCGCGATCTCGGCAGGAGCGTAGGGTGAGTGATCGGCGTGGAAAAGATCGTGCTGCCAGCGGGCCGGAGCTGGACTGCCGGGCTGGGCACCCGATGCGAGATGGGTCTGGGTGCGGCCGTTGACGAGACCCCAATGCATGCAGCCGACGTTTTCGGTGGCGAAAATCGGCAGGCAGGTTTCGACCAGCGAGCCAGTCGGGCGGTTGAGCCATTCGGTGTTGATGACCGGGCGTCCGTGTTTTTTCAACTCAGTGACAGCGTTCCGCAGCGCATCGGCTTGGTTGTAGTTGTGAAAGGTGATGATGTCGCTGTGGCTGAAGATGATGTCGTTGAGTTCGGCATTTCCATTCCATGTTCCAACCGTGAGCGGCTGAGTGGGATTTATTTTGCGCGTCCATGCAAAAACCTTTTCAACAAGGGGTAGGAGAAATATCTCCGATGTTGCCGTTGGCCGGCTCGTTGTAGAGGTCCCAGACCCATACGCGGCGATCATCCCGGAAGGTCGAAATAATAGCTTTCGAGGCGCGGCCAGGTACTCGGATCCCGCACCATGTCGTGACCGGGCGAAGGCGTCCAGCCGCTGGCGTAGAACCCCTCGACCACATCCGGTTGCTTGCCATAACGCGGGTTTTTCAACGCTTCGCCGCTACCAAACGCGCAGTGGTCGAAAAGTGCGAACATCACCCTCAGGCCGTGGCGGTCGCACACTTCGAGGAACTCGCGCAGGCGCTCTTTAAATGCCGCGGGATTGTGTTCCCAAACGACAAAAGGCAGAACTACCCGCAGGCAATTGAAGCCGGTACCCTCGGCCAGCGCCAGTTCCTTGTCCATTTTCGCTGTATTGAAATTGTAGGGCATCCACATTTCGGTATAGCTGATGGCGTGGGCCGGGACATAATTGAAACCACAGGGCCACGGCTGGGCGGCATACCATTGATTGGCCTTGTCGGCAGACCAACGGCCGGCGCCGTCTTTGGCGGGAGACCCGGCGGCGTGGATCACGAAGAGGGAAAACAAGGAGAGTGCAGTGAGGATGAGGTGTTTCATGGGTTTTGATGGGCCAGTGATGTCTCATGGTAGATCTATGACTGTGTCTTCTTCGCAGAGTTGGAAGGTGTAAATGAGAAAAATACCCGGAAAAATTCATGGTGACAGACATTTTTAATTACCAACCCGCAAAGTGCGGCTGCGCAAATTTAGAAAAATGGGTTTACGACTTCCCCTTGAAGTTACGGCAATATCGACTCAGCAACGCAGAAATCCTCTGTGATCAACCATCCGTCACGGAGCGGCGGTCACGCGGAGTCTTAGGAATCGACTTGATGCGGCAGTTCCACCTATTGGAATAGTAGTAATCACGTTTTCTAACGCTTGGCTAACACCACTACCGGTCCAGATCACCTCTGGCCATGGGCTGGCACTCAAATCACTCGTGGCTTCAACGGTGTAAGTCAGACTGGGATCTGTGATGCGCTGGAATGAAAATGCCAAGCGCGCAGAGGCTGTCTGCTGAGTAAGCTGGGTCGGGCTGCCAAGGTCGGAGATATTCGGTAAGGTGCCGAGAGCATATTCGATAAGGTTACTCCGCCCATCACGGTCGGGGTCTGCCGTGTTTGCCGCAGCACCGTCATTGGAAATTTGGTGAAAATGTGACTGCCTCCAAATTTCCAGCAACGTCAGCGGTAGGTCGGTGATTTGAATCGTCAGCCAAGCAGCACCACTGCCCTTGCTGTTGCTCACTCGCAGCGGCACCAGCCAGCTACCACTCACCGTCGGAATGCCACTGATGACACCTGTAGTCTGGCTGATTTCAAGTCCGGGCGGCAGGCCATGTGCAGTGTAGTTAGATAGTGCTGTGCTTGAAGTCACCGAAGGAGAAATTACAACTGCCGTATTTTTAACCTTAAACACGGATGCCCCAGAGGTCCATACAGGTAGACCTGTCTGCTGCGGAATAAGTGCTGCCATATACTGCCGGTCCACCAGTAAAGTGCTGGTGTGAGTGGCAGCGTTCATCTGGGTGGCATCTACGATTTGGTAGTGCCGCCTAGAGTCGGGTAATGGTGCACCGGTGCCTTCTGGAGCATCTGCGTCGGCATAGGCGATGGCTCCAGCACGGGCAAAGTCCAGCGGCGATTCTAAGCGACTATTGATCGACATACCATTGTTCCACTGGCCCAGCGGCGTGGTGACTCGGCTATTCAGCAGATGTAATTTCCGATTGTTGAAGCCCCATTGAAGTTGGTTCTGCATTTGTCCGGCGGGTATCAATGTGCCGTTCGAGTAGCCGAGATTTGCTTCGCTTAGAACGGTGGTGGTGCTGGCGAGATCTCGGGTGAAAATACAGCCTTCCATCACCGCACTACTACCATCGAAAAAAGCGGCAGCCGTATACCCTGCCGTGCCAGAGTCATGGAAGCGTGATGAGATGAAAAAGTTTTCACCCACATCGTAAATCATCGGCGAGCCTGCATTATCAGTGAAGTCACAATTGATCCACGCCAGCAAGCTATGGTTACTCAGCATCACTCGGGTGCTATTGTTTTGAAAACGACATTCCAGAAAAATGTTATGAGACGATGGGCGACTGGTGATCAGATCAAGCGCCACGCCACAGTTTAGCCATTGGCATTGGGTAAACATGTTTTTATCCATGTAAGTCCAAACTGAATCTAAGTCGTTGGAAGTTTGTTTCCAGCCGATGGGACAGTTCACCAGATCCATCCCGGAGAAAGTATTATTATCCATACCATGAAGATGATGGAGATAGAATCCGCCAGCGGCCATGTCACGAATGCAGATGTCTTGGAGCAGGGAATCGACACACATCCAGCCGGGCCAACTGCCATCGGTATTTTGTGGTGAAAAAATCTGAATCCCCCAGTTTCCCCCTTGGAGTGTTAAGCCGATGAGATCGAGGCCGGTCAGCGTGGTGCAGTTGCTCGACCACTGGATCAAGTCATTCGCGTTGGAACTCGCCCGCAGAACGGTTTTGGCCTTGCCCGCACCAATGAGAATACGCCGCTTGCCATCGAGACGAGTGCCGAGTTTTATCGATCCATCAAGGATGTAAATCCCAGCAGTGAGTAGCACGCAGCCCGAACCTGATGGGTTGTCGAGTTCTTTTTGGATGCTGGCCCGGCTGCGACTGAGCTGGGGCAAGGCGGAGAAATCGGACGGCGGAGTCTCATAAGAGGGTGGTTGCCATGGTTGCATACCTGTGACTGGCGCGGCGACTGTGGCGCGTAATAACGCCGAGCTTGATGCCGGAAGATTAGCGAGTGAATTATCATTGTTGACCCGATGCGGCTGATCATCATCGCCGGCAT
>JAYWAR010000226.1:0-1771 GCA_043782285.1 Akkermansiaceae bacterium
GAGCTTTCCCGTTACATGCGCGAGGCGGTCATCGCCTCACCCGAACGCCCGGTCCTCGTGGACCGCTTCCTCGACAACGCCACCGAAGTCGATGTCGATTGCATCAGCGACGGTGAAACCTCGGTCGTCGGCGCGATCATGGAGCACATCGAGCAAGCCGGCATCCACTCGGGCGATTCGGCCTGCGTCATCCCGTCCTTTTCCCTCTCCGCCTCGATCAAGGCGGAAATCCAGCGCGCCGCCATCGACCTCGCCCGCGAGCTGAAAGTCCGCGGCCTGATGAACATCCAGTTTGCCGTCAAGGACGAGCAACTCTACGTGATTGAGGTCAACCCGCGCGCCTCCCGCACCGTGCCATTTGTCTCGAAAGCTACTGGCGTGTCCCTCGCCAAACTCGCCGCGAAAGTCATGGTCGGAGAAAAACTCGCCGACCTCGGCTACACCCAGACCATCGTCCCAGCGCATTTCTCGGTGAAAGAAGCGGTCTTCCCGTGGAACCGCTTTCCCGGCATCGACATCGTGCTCGGTCCGGAAATGAAGTCCACCGGCGAGGTCATGGGCATCGACGCCGACTGGGGCATGGCCTACGCCAAATCTCAGATCAGCGCCTTCAACCCGCTGCCCACCGAGGGCAACGTCTTCCTCTCCGTCGCCGATCTCGACAAAGACCGCGCCGTCGCGGTTGCTCGCGGCCTCGCCGAACTGGGCTTCAAAATTTACAGCACCGGCGGCACCCACCAACGCCTCACCGATGAAGGCATCCCGAGCACCCGCCTGTTCAAACTCGCCGAACAAGCACGCCCGAACGTCATCGACATGATGAAAAACCGTGAAATTCACTTCGTCATCAACACCCCGTCCGGCCACGAAGCTCGTGCCGATGAAGTCCAGATCCGCAGCACCGCCATCGCTCAAAAAATTTCCCATGCCACCAACTTGGCCGCCGCCGAAGCCTCGGTCAAAGCGATCCGCTCGCTAAAAACCTTGGAGTTTAAGGTCAAGAGCATCCAGGAATACCACGCTTAAACAAGTTTCCGGTAAGCCGCTGTAGCGGCGGTCGATGACCGTCGCACTTGGTCATCGGGAAAGACCGACGAAATAAAAAGGGAAGCCAGCGACGGTCAACCTTCCCCACGCTTTTGCTTCGTTAACGCGCGGCACTCAACGGGGTCATCCTCGCCAGCGATTGGGAAGCCGACTACGGGATTAAGGTGGAATTACCGTTTGTAAATATGCAGTGACCATTTATTTGTCGCCTGGAATAAAATCGATAACTTACCTCGCTTGAAGACTTGTCTAGTGGTTTGTTCGCGACAATCATGTTATATTGGATGATTCATAAACGTGCTCAATCAAACGAATTATCCCTAACTTAAATATTTAACTTCTTTTTAATTTTTTGTGTATTAAATTAGAATTTACATTTAAAAAAAGAATTCTTAAATTTTGATATGAAAAGCTTTTATTGCCTTTTAATCGGGTCGGTCTTTTCCCCGACCTTGAGCGCGGCCATTCCGATAAACGGCCCAAGCTCGACCGCTTGGGTTTCTCTCGGTGCAAATTACGATTTTCTAGGCGATCAGCAAACGGGTTCCGCCTCAAGTGACATCGTCGGAACAGCGAGTAATCCTGGATTTTTCACGACGTTCGATGGTGGTGGGACGCCTTCACTTACCGATGGTTTTTTGGGTTTCCGAATCCGGCTCGATGCCGCAGGCGGGACAAACAGCAGTATCAAATTCGACCGCTACCTCTGGCTTGGAATTGATGC
>JAYWAR010000227.1:0-5018 GCA_043782285.1 Akkermansiaceae bacterium
GTAAGTTCAAGTGCGCGATAGGGAACATCTTCGGTTGTGGTGATTGCATTATAGACTTGGAAGTAGCAGCCAGGATGAGAAATGACTCGGTCAAGTAACTTGCTTGCCGTCGGCTCGGCCGCTTGGAGCGCAACGGCGGTGGCGATAATTTGGCAAAGAATAAAAATAATTTTCATACGACTGGGGACAATTCGAGTTTCTCTAGTGCTGTCAAGGTAGCAGATCAGGAAGCTTGGATGGGCTAAAATGAGGCGAGTTGCGACGTAGAAATGCTCTTTTGTGGCGAAAACTCTGATTCTTCATAAAAAAATCTTGCGCAGTGTGAGGCAGCGTGGTGTTCTCCCCGCCCGCCCATAAAGGGTGGACCAACTCTATTTCCCAAACGGCCATGGCCTACGCAGTGATCAAAACCGGCGGTAAACAATACCGCATTCAAGAAGGCGACAAATTCGATGTCGAGAAACTCGACGTCGAAATCGATTCAGAAATTACGTTTGACGTCCTGATGGTCGGCGAAGGTGAGTCCTTGAAAATCGGTGCTCCGCTGGTGGCAGGTGCTTCGGTGACAGCAAAGGTTATCAATCAATACCGTGGGCCGAAGGGTGTTGCGTTCAAATTCAAGCGCCGCAAAGGTTTCCACAAGACCAAAGGTTTTCGTCGCTCGTTAACGACGCTCGAAATCACCGCGATTGCGGGTTAATTTTCAACCACTAACTAACTTACTTTCATGGCTCATAAAAAAGGACAAGGTTCTGTCAAGAACGGTCGCGATTCCCGCAGCAAGCGCCTTGGCGTGAAAAAGTTCGGCAGCCAAGCCGTGATCGCTGGAAATATCATCATCCGCCAGCGTGGCACCAAAGTACATCCGGGACTTGGTGTGGGTTGCGGCCGTGACCATACGCTTTTTGCGCTGGTTGATGGCCGGGTTTTCTTCGACAAAGAAGGACGTCGGGTTAACGTGATTACTCCAGCATTGGCTGTTGCTAACTGAGTTAAATTTTTTCGGAAAAGACCGCTTCTAAATTAGAAGCGGTCTTTTTTTAGAATTTTTTTAACGGGTACGACCGGAGGGAAATTTTTTGCGAAGAAAGCCAGCCCATGCGCTTCGATTGCGCTGAGTTTCGCGTAAAAGAAGCCCGTTTGTTTTGGCGGTGAAAGTTGAGATGGGGTTTTAGTGAAAATTTTTCACGGGTATCGTTTTCTCGATCTACAGCCAAGCTCTCGGGTGAGATTCCATGGCTACCTCAAGTGAAATTTGGGATAGGATAGATTTTTAGTTCTCCACACCGATCTCGCAAAGCATAGGCTCGAAGCTTTGGAATGACTTACCCAAGATCCATGCAATGTGGGGGGTGTAAAGATCGGGCTCTAACAAAAATGAGTCATGACCCTTGTCAGAGTGGACGATGATGTGCATCACCTCGACCTTGGCTTCTTCCAAATGCTTGACTAACTCAGCCTGTTCTTCGGGATAAAAGCAGAAGTCAGAATCGATGGAAAATACCAGCCAACGTTGACCTTGTAGCCGTGCTCGTTCAAACAATGCAGCCGCTGTTTCAGCGTCGCCCTCTTGGGCTGCGTCATAACGTGACCATAGATCGATGATTCGGAGGTAGGTGTTGGCATCAAAGCGACGCACAAACTTTTTCCCCTGATGCAGCATATAGCTCTGGAATTGGTCGCGGACTCGATACCAAGAAAGCACATCATCAGGCTGAATCACGTCTTGGCGAGCACGCCGCTCGATGGCGTCGAGGTGAACGAAGGTTTTGTGGGAGATCATCCGAGCGAGGACCAGGCCATAAAGCGGAGCGCTGCCTTCATAGTAATCGCCGCCGTTGAAATGTGGGTCGTTTTCGATGGCGAGGATTTGCTCGAATAAAATGAGGCGATTGAGAACTGTGGTCTTAAATCCAGAAGCGATAACGATGACGTTGCGGACCCGCTCTGCAAATCGGGTGGCGAAGGTCAATGCGATTAAGCCGCCGACCGACGGGCCGACCACGGCATGAAGGGTGGTGATGCCAAAGTGATCTAGCAAATGGGCAAAAACCTCGACTTGGTCGGCGGCGCTGACCGCCGGGAAGGAGGAGCCCCATGGTTTACCCGTTTGTGGATTCACTGAGGCAGGGCCGGTGCTGCCGTAGCAACCGCCTAGATAGTTCGCGCAAACCACAAAATATTTGTCGGTATCAATCGCTTTACCCGAGCCGATCATCGATTCCCACCAGCCGTCATACAATTCGGGCTGCCAAAACTCGCCAATCCCTTCGATTCCGGGATTGATTCCCATCGCGTGGTGCGAGCCGGAGAGCGCGTGGAATAAAAATATCGCGTTTGAGCGAGTGGAATTGAGGCAACCCCAAGTTTCATAAGCGAGGGTGACGCCGGGTAGCAAACCGCCATCGCGCAGTCTCACCGGTTCGGCGGGGCTACCGGTTTGAAAAAATTGGGTGCGAGTCTCGACGGGCATGGGCGAAGCCTAAACTGCGACTCGTATCCAAGGCAAGGGTAGCGAACGACCCCTTGTCATAAGTTCGTGAAGTCTGCATAACAGAGAGCACTGCGGTTTTATGAAATCTGGATTTTTTCTTTTGGTCACCTTGATGCTGTGTGGATGCGGTTCTCGCAATGGGCCGAGCGCCGTGTCCTCCAACCTTGAGTCGCAGCAGCGTGGTCTCGATTTTTTGCCAAAGCAGGCGGAAAAAGGAATGCTATTTACTTATTATCAACCGACCGCGCCGTCGAAGTGGCGCAACAACTGGACTTCGGCACTCGATCTTAGCGGGGTCTCATGGAATGACTCGCGAACCGCGACCCTGATTTCCCCCAGTTATGTCGTGATGGCAGCGCACTACATTCGGCCCTCAAATGTACCGTTGATGTTTCATGACAAGCAGGGGAAACCTCACCAACGCTTTATTTCAAAGCTAAAAATTCTCGACAGTGCGGGCGATATCGCGGTGGCAAAGCTGAATTTGCCATTGCCGTCGGAAGTAAAATATTACCGTTTGGCCAAGGCCAGTGAGGCGACTCTCGGTAGGCCTGTGATCGTTTCAGACCAGACGAATACTTTGTCGGTTCATCGGATTGGCGCAATCGCGGGGGGGGTGGTGCGCTTGGAGTTTATCCCGGGACTAAACCCTGTTTATCGCCGAAATCTGATTGTCGGTGATAGTGGTAATCCTTCATTTTTATGGGAAAATGGTGAATTGATACTGCTTGAAACTCACACCACCGGTGGTCCAGGAGCTGGTCCGTTTTATGGGGATCCGCAGGTTCAAACCGCTATCCGTGCCGCTGTCCACGAAATGGGAAATTGAGGGAGTATCAATGGCAAGCCTGTTTGCGAATACCCGTAATTTTGTGGAAATGATTTTCTGCCAGCGGCCCGCTAGGTTGCTTCTGAGCCAAACCGTAGGTGATTGATGGCTCGAATATTGGACACGGTTGCGAATGGTGCCGTAAATTTCTCGGGAAATTCTGCCGGTCCTCATTTGATTGTGGGTTCAAGTTCTCCGACAGCCACTTTCAAAATGACCGATAAATCATCTTTTATCAATTCGTCGGGTAGGAATTATCGCGGTGGTGTTTTGCGAGTGATTTTCGCTTTGCTCTTGGCGGTCGGGTGGCGTCTGGCTAGACCATGCCATGCGGCTTTTCGACACTTTGACCCGGACCGAGCGCGAGCTCCGACCCCTCGATGGTCTCACCTATCGTTTTTACTGCTGTGGTCCGACCGTATATGGTCCGGCCCACATTGGTAATTTTCGGACCTTTGTATTGCAGGACGTGCTCCGGCGGACTTTGGAAACCGGTGGAATGCGCAGCTTTCACGTGCGCAACATCACGGATGTGGACGACAAAACTATCCGGGATTCGATCAAGTGCGGCCAGTCGCTGCTCGAATTCACGGCGGGATGGACTGCAAAATTTCATGAAGATTGCGCCAAGCTCGGGTTACTGCCGCCGCACATCGAGCCCAGCGCAGTTGAGCATATCCCGCAGCAAGTTGCGATGATCGAAAGCTTGCTCGAAAAGGGTAATGCCTACGTATCCGATGATGGCTCGGTCTATTTTAAGATTTCCTCATTCCCAGGGTATGGCCGTTTGTCGCGCCTGGATCAACGCGAACTCGAGATGGGTAAAACCCAGAATACTCGCTCTAGTTCGGATGAATATGAGAAAGACAGTTTGTCAGATTTCGTGTTGTGGAAAGGTCGCAAACCGGAAGACGGGGATAATTATTGGCCTTCGCCGTGGGGCGAAGGTCGCCCGGGTTGGCACCTTGAATGCTCGGCGATGATTCAAGAATATTTGGGGGATTCCTTCGATCTCCATTCCGGCGGCGTTGATTTGGTTTTTCCCCATCACGAAAATGAAATTGCTCAGAGCGAATGCGCGTGTGGCGGTCATTTTGCGGCGCATTGGTTTCACATCACCCATCTTCTCGTCGAGGGTGGGAAGATGTCCAAATCGCTCGGTAATCTTTATACCCTTGATGACCTCGCGGGTCTCGGGTTTTCAGCCTCGGAAGTGCGCTATGTCTTGATCGGTGCCCATTATCGCAAGCCGCTCAATTTTACTCTCGATTCGCTCGCTGGCGCGCGTGAAGCGCTGAGTAAACTAGCCAAAGGTGCTCGTCAGTTGGCGGCGAAAATCGACTCAGAAACGCGTCTCAGTCATGCGGATTTCGGGCCTTTTCAAGCGGCATGGGAACTGCTGAATGATGATCTTAACATTCCTGGAGCACTTGGTGGGATGTTCACCGGCCTGCGTGAAACAGCCCACCTGTCGGGCAGCGAAGCCGCGGCCGCGCTTGTCGGTTTCAATCGTTTGTTGCGTGCCCTTGGTTTGACTTTACCGGAGGAAGTTCACTCGGATTCGAGCTTGATTCCGGATTCGATCCAGCTTCTCGCTGAGGCTCGCTGGCAAGCTCGGTTGGCGAAAAATTGGGTGGAGTCGGATTTTCTGCGTGCCCAACTTGCCGACCAAGGTTGGCAGGTCAAGGATGACAA
>JAYWAR010000228.1:0-13781 GCA_043782285.1 Akkermansiaceae bacterium
GCTCTGCCAGTCCATGCCGATGACGACGAAGAAGATCCAAAACCTGCCGCCGCCCCGGCGAAAGTAGGCCCCGAGCCGACTTCGGAGCTGGGTAAAGAACTGGTCAAAGCGAAATTTCAACGCTCAGGCAAAGCCCTGTTAGATGCAACCAAGGCCCAGCGAAAAGACACGCCGCCCACCGCGACTGAGGCGTTCCAAATGTCAGTGATACTCGGTGACTGGACCGCCGTGGCCAAGACTCTCGCGGGACTTCCACCGGAAGATGCCGTCACAGTTTACACCACACTGCTAAATGCCCTCGCTGAGCGGGCAGTCTCCGTGGGCATGGTTTTGAAGACTTCCGAAAACAATGAAAATGAAGATAGATACGAGTTACGCCAGCGCTTACAAGATGAGCGAGAACAATTGAAGAAACAGCCCGCACCGATTCTTAGCGAAGATTTCTACTCACTGGTGAATGCCAGTCCCGGAAACCAGCGCGAGGAGAACATCCCGGCGCTCACCAAGCTTGCCAAGACCGCTCTAGGCGAAAGTGGCCGCGCCACTCTCGTTGAGCGGATGAAGACCGAGTGGAAAGGCTTCGGCAGCGCCACTCCTGAAGGCCGGAAACTCTCAGCTCTCTTGCTTTCTTCCATCGGCTGGATCCGCGATGCCGCAGCCTTTTTACCGCTGAAAAGCGAGGAATGGGCAGAGGCCGAGACCACCCAGCTCGTCTTCGCGATGGAGTATTTCACTCAGACCGGCATCGCCGAGCATGACGAACGCCAGCTTCTGAAAGCCGCCGACATTTCCGCGCTCTTGATGAAGACCGCGCGCTTTGGGAACTACACCCGCCCGCAGTTCCGCCTCGCCATGGACCGCCTCGTCCAACTGCTGCCAGTGCTCGAGCCCGCGCTCGCCCAGAAGCTCATCCGCGAGCAGCTTTTCACTCAGACCGCCACCCTCTCTGAGCTCATCAGCATCCTCGGCGAACTCGGCCAGACCACCGCCAGCGGCACCGATATGCCCGCCCGCTCCGCCAGCCTCGGCACCCAGCACCTCATTCTTCAGGCCCTCGTTGAAAAACCCGACCAGCTCCCGCCAAACGTCGCGGTGCTGGTGATGAATTGGCTGATCGAAGCGGAGACCTGCTACCGGGCCGGCGGGGTCGTCACCACCGAAATGTCCCAAGCCGAGCGCATGAAGATGCAGAGCTACGGCTTTGAAGGCATGGAAAAGCCGCTCACGCTCCCCACCGACGAGATTCTGGCCCTCGCACCGCCTCAGGAATTGATCTCACGGCTCAACCCCGGCCTCGCCCAACGCGTCCAACTCACTCTGGTGAAAATCGGCATCCTCAAGCCAGGTGATGTCGATCTCACTCGGCTAAAAGACTATGTCAAAACCTACCCTGGCCTCGAACGCGAAGTCTGCCAAGACGTGATTTCCGGCTGGTCTTCCCAGCGCACCAAGCCAGCAGAAGATCCACAGATGAAGCGCTTGCGCCTCAATGGATATCCCATCCCACAGCAACTCGTGCAGCAGGGCGGCGGCGTCCCCCTCACCCGGCTCCGCCAAAACCAGAACATCCAGTTATTTAAAAGTCTCCTCACCGAGCTACGCAAAATTTCACCCCAGCCACTCGATCCCGCGCTGATCGTCCAGGCCTTCATGACCCTCCACAGTGGCGCGGAGGTCTATCGGTTAGGAGACATCGAAGCCATTTTCGGCCCGCCGGAAAAAATGGTCCGCAAGGAACTCCTCGAACTGCTCGGCGGCATGCGCGGCCGCCTCGGCGAAGAATGGCGTGACCCCAATACCCAGCAAAAGTCCGGCACCAACCGCACCGAAGAGGAAGCCAAGGACGAGGTCTCGCGCGGCTACCGCACCGCCATGGAACTCGCCAAGCGCGGCATCCTCGCAGCAGACGCGGATTGGGAGTCATACATCACTCGTGGCCAGTTGTTTTACGATGCGTCCCAGTATGAACTCAAACGCCAAGTGAAGCTCACGGAATACGTCAACCTGCGCGACGAAGCCTTCGCCAGCTTTAAAAAAGCCACTGAAATTTACGCCGCTAAGGCCCCCTCTTTACCCAAAGGCCAGTGGACCATTGAGCCCTATAAATCCTGGTTCTTCGTCATGCTCGGGGCCAGCGATCTCGCCCAGCTCTCCAGCACTACCGCCCGCACCGATCCCGGCCTAACATCCATCGGCGACGCCCTCCGCGCCCTACCTGGCGGCGCAGCAGCCAAGCACGTGGAGCTGTTCGCCAAGACGCTCAGTGAACTATTTCCCCGCGTCCCGCCCAATATCCGCCAGCTATTTCTCGGCTCCGGTCTCGCCATCATCGGCAAGGACCATCCCGCCGCTGCCGGCGTCACCAAGTCGCTCGACTATTACAAAGAACTGCTCGACGAAATCCAGCTCCGGATCAAAATCGACGGCCCCTCGCAAGTCGGCCACAGCCAAGTTTTTGGTACCTTCGTTTCTCTTGAAACCTCCCGCCAGTTACTTCGTGAGAGCGGCGGCTTCAGCAAATATCTCCAGAACAAAACTGCCCCGACGCAGCAAATGATGATGGGAGGAGGTGGCGGTGAAGGAAAAGATCTCCGCGATGATTTCACCAAAAACCTCCACGCCGCCCTCGACGAAACCTTCGAAGTCGTCTCCATCACCTTCCACGACGCCGCCGTCAAAACCATCGACCTACCGCGCGAGGGCTGGGTGGAAACTCCCCTCGCCTACATGGTCCTGCGGGCAAAAAACGCCGCCGTGGACCGCATCCCGTCGTTCCAGATCGACATGGATTTCGTCGATCAGCCCGGCCAAGTCGTCCTGCCTGTCATGTCCCAAGTCGAGCCACTCGACGCCAAAGACAAGACCGTCACCAACCGGCCCTGTGCCGACCTCAAGCTCAATCTCACGATGGACGAGCGTGAGTGGAAAGTCGGCAAGATCGCGGTGGAAATCCAAACCAGCGGCCAGGGGATCATCCCGAATTTAGACAGCCTGCTCGATTGCTCCCGCGACGGCTTCAGCCTCGAAACGGTCGATAGCAACCTCGCCGTCTCCCAGTTCGTCAGCGACGGCAAACAGCGGCTACCCCAAACCGACCGCAGCTGGCAGCTCACCTACACTCGCAAGCCTGACCTCAAGGGAGACGTCCAGTTCGCCTTTCCCAAGCTCAAGTCTGGCGTCGTCCCCACTGCCATCAATTATAAGCACTATCAGGACGCAGACCTCGTCGACCTCACTGCCGAGCAAGCCACCCGTGGCATTAAGCTCACCCGCCCGTTTGGCAATGGCCTTCGCAACACCCTCCTCGTCTGCCTGCTACTCGCCACCATCGCCGCCGTGATCGTATTTTTCCGCCGGAAAAAAATCACCAGCAGCGAGGATTCCGACAGCCTCGCCATCCCCAGCAATCTCACGCCCTTCACCACCGTCGCCTACCTCCGCCGCCTCCGCGCTTCCTCTGCCTTATCTGACAGCGAGCAAGCCGCACTCACCCAGCAGATCAGCGATATCGAAGCTACTTGCTTCTGCCGCGAGCCCGCCACCACCCTCAATTTTTCCAGCCTCATCAAAAAATGGCAGAAAGTCGCCCAAGCGATCGAAGCCGCCCACACCAACCCATGAAACCTATTCTCTCGCCATTTCTTGTGCCGCTCTGCTCGATGTTAGGGGTCACGGCGCAGGCGCAAAAAGTCACGGATCCGATCAATGATTGCCTAATCTTTGCCTCCTTGTGCGTGGAGGGTGGTCGGCTGATGGAGGACGGCTGATGGAGGACGGCAAGGGCGTTTCCGCAGAGACCTTACGTGGGCAGCTGGTGCGCACCCATTGTGATCTCAAATTATTATCTACACCGGCGACTAAGCCGATGACGGCGGCAGAAATCTATGCCGCGGCTTGCGACAGCGTCATCGTGGTCTCAGGTGTTGCTAAATTTGGCAAAGATCCGAAGTGGCAGGCCAATCCGGCAACAGCTTTTGCGATTGGCGAGCCAGATGTGTTTGTGACCAATTACCATGTTTTTAATGAAACTGAGTCCCTCGGGTTTGTGGGCATGACGCGTCAGGGTAAAATCCAGCCGGTCACTGAAATTCTTGCCGCGAGTCGCGTCAATGACACCGTCATCTTCCGCGCTCCAGGACCGGGGCGGCGACCGCTAACCTTACGGGACGATGCTCCAGCGGGGACACCGGTGGCAGTCATCGGGCACCCCGATGGGCACTTCTATTCGTTGTCTCAGGGGACGATCGCCCGCTATGCACTTGCCCACTACGCAGGCTTGGCGAATGCAGGACATCGGTTGGAGGGCCTCTCGGCCGTCACCACTAAAGGCGAATCGCGGAATGAAATGGACATCACGGCCGACTACGCTGGCGGCGCGAGTGGTGCACCGATCCTTCATGACTGCGGCAACGTCGTCGGCCTAGCTGCCACCACTCAAACTGTCGTCGACGAACGAAATGACACGTCAACTTTGCAGATGGTTTTCAAACACTGCATCCCTGCCGCCAGCATCCGGGCATTGATGACGCCCCAGCAGTGACCTCAGTGAATAGATTTCAGTATTAATGGAGTGAACCGGGAAATGGAATGAG
The DNA here is from genome assembly GCA_043782285.1 of Akkermansiaceae bacterium. Classification (GTDB taxonomy): domain Bacteria; phylum Verrucomicrobiota; class Verrucomicrobiia; order Verrucomicrobiales; family Akkermansiaceae; genus Luteolibacter. Next base: position 4,593 of record JAYWAR010000228.1, read on the forward strand.
TTCAGTTTTTTCCACTCCCCCGTGGCAAGGGTCTTTACGATTTCCTGCCTGCCACCACCCCCAAGTGGTGGCTCGAAGTCCCCGCTGCCGGTCATGATAAGGTCCTGATTAGCGCCTACTTCATCAATGCCGACATCGCCGAGTGGATGCCGTGGCAGCTCCGCAAGTGATTGGATGATAACCGAGCGCTGCAACCGTTACATATTTAAAAATGAACACTTACGAAAACATAAATCTCTAGACTAACCGCAAGCCACACGCAAGCCTCACTCGCCTTGACGTTAAATTCGATCCTTGTCATGAATCACCAAAACATTCCTGCTGTCCTCGAAGTCCGGAACCTCAAGCGGCACTTCGGCAAGGTTCCCGCGGTCGATGGCGTGGACCTGAACGTCATCTCGGGTGAAATCTACGGATTTCTCGGCATCAATGGCGCGGGTAAGACCACCACCATCCGCTCGATCATGGGTATCATCGCGCCAGAAGCAGGCACAATCCGTTTGGTGGGTGAAACGACAAAACGCACCAGCGTCTCACAAAAGCGCCAAATCGGCTATGTCTCGCAAGAGCAGAATTTCTACCCATGGATGACTTCCACTGCGTTGGGTAAATTCGTCGGATCGTTTTACCCGAAATGGGATGCGGCAGAGTTTTGCCGCTTGCTGGAGGTGTTTTCCATCCCGCCCGACAGGAAGGTTTCCGAGCTGTCAGGCGGGATGAAAGCGAAGCTCGCACTGGCCCTTGCCGTGGCGCCGAAACCCGAGTTGCTGATTCTCGATGAGCCGACTGCGGGACTTGATCCTGTGGCCCGCAGCGAGTTCATGGAAATCGTCGTCGCCCACTCGCGGAAACACCAACGCACGACGTTTTTCTCATCGCATTTGATCGACGAAGTGGAGCGTTGTGCCGACCGTATAGGAATCATCCATGAAGGACAGATGAGGTTTGAGGGCCAGCTCAGTGAGCTGCACGACCAAGTGCGCTGTATTTGTAGCCCGTCAGAAATGGTGTTGGACATACCACGCCATTTCGAGTCTTGGCGGCAGCGCGAGGTGGACGGGAGGATGGAGATTACTTTCCGTGGGACTCTCGAGCAATGGGATGCCCTTCAAGTGCCAACGCCAGTAGAAATCCGGCGGCTGCCGCTAGAAGCAATTTTCATCGCCTGTGTCAGCGCAGAAAGGGTAGCTGTATGATCCGAGGTTTACTCGAAAAAGAGTATCGGCAGCACTCCAGACTCGCGGTTTGCATCTTGCTCATAATGATGTTTGGGCAGCTCGCACTGACGCTAAACAAGTTCCTCAACGAGAGAGGTGGTAGCAGTTTTTACATGCTCTCCAAACTATGGTTTTATATCGTGCCACTGGTAACTTTGGCGTTAGGCACAGCAATGGTAGCGACGGAGTTTCGAAATAAAACCCAGTTGTTTCTCGAAGGACTGCCGATGCCCAGGTGGGTGTTGCTAATGGTAAAATACCTGATCGGTCTTGGGATTGTGCTTTTTTGTACCGCGGCATTGTTAGCAGGTGCTTGGTGGAATGGCCGTAACGCAGAGGTGATGAGCGGAAACTTTTGCCTGCTGCTCTTCGTTAAGTCGGTAGCATGGGCATGGTTCTGTTGGGCAGTCTGTTTTGCCCATGGCTTTCTCGGTAAATACCGGGGGTGGACTGGAGTGCTGTTGATTTCAGGGCTATTCTGGCTTCAAAGCATGGGCATCGTGTCGGTCACTCACACCGGGCCATTTGAACTGATTTCATACCGCTTCGCTTATGAGCGCTTTGTCTGGCCAGTGGATGCCCTGTGGGTGACTGGTGCTCTAATCACGGCCATGACTTTGGCCGGTTTCGCATTAGGGTTGATTCGGGATGGAACTGTCGCAGCCATGTTGTCCGAAAAAATGTCGATGCGAGAAAAAATCGTTTTCACGATTATGATGTTTGCAGCAGTCTATAGTGTTATAGAATTGAAATCACAGAAGAACTCAGAAAAATCACTGAATTTGCCGGGGGCTGTCGATTTCAAGCGCGGTGCGGCCATCGTCTCTGCGGCTGCTGCCGAGATCGATCCTACGCCTGAAGAGCAACAAGCTCTGAATGCCCATGCGACCGCCGCTGGTGAGATGCTAGAGCAAGTAGGAGTTTATCTGGAATGCAAATCTCTACCTCCGCTTTACCTCATCCATCGGCGGGATTTTAACAAGAAAGCCGAATGCGAAGTTAATTTCAGACGGGTGAGAATACGCGTCAATCTCCTCAAGGTCGATCCCGGGGACAGAGGTCTCCAAAGAGGGATTTTGAAGTCGATGCTGTTGGCTAATCAATGTGGTCGCTTGGATTCCGACACGCGCGGCTGGGTGCTGGAGGGATTTTCTACGTGGTGGCCGGTGAGGGCCCTGGCGAAGACGCCAGCGGATTTCATCAAGTTGCCGGATTGTGGGGAAAAACCTGTGGTGCGCACTCTCTGCCGCTCGGATTTGGAAAACTGGTTGAAAACCAAGGAACGTATGCCGGAAGCTGAGCAGAGCACCAGCGCGGGCCTCGCCATGATCGTGCTGGGTGACTACGGAGATGAGCCGCGGAGGCGGTTTCTCGCTGCCATCTTGGGCTACTCTGCACCCAAGAATGTCGGCGCTACATTGCATGATTGGTTCCATCCGGTAGGGAGCACCTTCGAATCCACAACGGGTAGTGATCTCTCGTCATTCGCACGGAAATGGACAACGGCGATCCGGACTGAGGAGGCTCAACCATGAATTTAACGTTACTAAAAAAAGAGCTGAATGGGCTGCGCTTCTGTATCCTGCTGATCATGGCGATCATGGGGATTTACATTATTTATGGTTTGTTGAGTGGGTTTCCTGATCGCTCATTTTTCGATGGTGCACATGTCGGCGGCGATGGTGCGCTACTCGATTGGCTATTGGTCGGAATATTTATTGGGATGATTTCATTCAGCCAAGAGCAAGAACACCAAACTCAAGGGTTTCTGGATGGACTAGCGGTCAGCCGACTCACTATTTTCTTGCACAAGCTACTAGCAGCCTTGCTGGTCGGGGTCCTTTTTTGCGTGCTGAAGCTGCTGTTCAAATTCATATGTTCCAGCCTGTCTATGACTTCGATCTCGGGACCGGTCAAGTGGCAACTCATATTGGCAGAGGGCAGCCTTCAGATGCTGCTAGAAATAACAGTGGTGGGAGTCAGTATGATTTTATCGTTCACGCGGAAATGGTTCCCGCTTCTCGCGGGCTTGCTTTTTCTTATTCTGGTGTTGCTTTACACGAGTTCCAACCAGTGGGTGTCACGGATTGACGTAAACGCCTTGGTCTCACCCACGCTGGACACAGGCGGGGCAGTGGTCATTCCGTGGCGACAAGTGACAGGCTTCAGTGTCGTTGGATTTATTGTGCTGTTGTTGGCCGGCGTTCTTTTTCAATGGAGGGATGGGGTCATCAGCAGCTGGAACGAGCGCGATCTTACCACTTGGCAAAAAGTGCCACTAGCTGCGTTGATCGTGAGTGTCTGGGCTACGGCATTCTTTATTTTCAGTAAGTCCATGTATGACGATTATCCAGAAGACTCCAACGTGGACTCAGTTGGCGAGAACCAATCCACTCGACCCGATACCGAAATCGGCGGCTCTTGCTCTCACTCGACTGAGCACTATGACGTGATTTTTAAAGAGTCCCAACGCGAGGAGGTTATGAAACTCGTGGACGGAATGGATGAAACCTATCAGCAAGTGGCAGACTATTTTCAGAATCCATCGCTGCCTCTTGGGCGCATCGTCTTGGACGCGGCCAGTAGCGTGGATAGCCATGCTGCCGGTGTCACCAACTGGACAAAAATCCGTGTGCCAATGCTCAAAGGGAAAGAGCATCTTGATTTTATGCAGACGCTCCGCCACGAGACTGCACATGTCTTCATCGGACAAATCAGCGATGGGCAAGACAGCAAGTATTTCAATGCGATGCGGTTTTTTCATGAAGGCGTGGCCACGGCTGTAGAGCTTTCAACGGATGACGAAGCCACCCACGTTGCTCGCTTGAAGATGGAGCGCTGGGCAGCGCTCGTGGATTCCCGAGAAGAGGTGCCGTTCGATTTGCTTTGCGACGATGAGATGTGCAAGACAAAGTTCGAGGCTGCAGTGGTCTATCCGCTAGGTTACATTTTTGCCAAATCTCTGGTCAAAGTCGGCGGGCCAACACTCCCCCGGCGGGTATTGGAAACTTTGAAAAAGTCGCCGCCATCCACGCGCTCCGGCTGCACCAGGTTTTGGGAGCAAATTCTTCAGGAATGTGGAACCTCGCTTGAAACTGTCATTTCGACCTACACCGAACAACTCGCACTCCTCAAGACACGAGAACAATCATACGTCGCAGGCTTCCCGCGGCTCTCTGCCAAGGTCACGGTCGAGAGCGAGGAAATTGTCATCCGCCTTAATGATTTTTCCGGTCAAGCTGAGGGACTAAAGCCGATCTGTCTTATCCTGAAACCGATGGGAATCACTGAAATCAACCAACCGCTTCAGCAGTCCGCTGATGGGAGCTTCCGTCTCAATCTCAGCCAACACACCGGCAATGAATTGCACTATTTGTTAGGCTGGTCATCCAAGGAAATGCGTTACCCCGTTTTCGAACCATGGGCCAAGGTGAGTTTGAAATAGGGATTTTCGCAACCGTCGCGGCTCACGCGTTGTTTCAAGCTACGGCCACTCCATTTCACATGCCGCCGATGCAGCCCGCACCGCCAAGGATGCATAATCTCTGGGTCACGCTCGTGATAAACTCAATCTTTACACCGGCTGAATCCACCACGGCGAACGGTGATGGAGAACCCACTCGAAAAGCTGGCGGCTGCCGATAAACCCGTTCAAAGTGACAGATAAATAATCACCGGCCAACCGCCCCTGCGCCGACCTCCAGCTCAATCTCACCATGGACAAGTGCGAGTGAAATAATGGTAAAATCGTCATCGAGATCCAAGCCCGCGGTCAAGGCGTCATCCCGGATTTAGACGAGCTCATCGACTGCGGCCGTGATGGTTTCGACCTGCCAGCCGTTGACGGTAACCTCGCCGTCTTCAAGTTCGTCAGTGATGGCAAACAGCGGCTGCCTCAAGCCGACCGCAACTGGCAGCTCGCCTGCACTTGCAAGCCTCACCTTAAGGGCGATGTGCAGTTTGGCTTTCCCTAGCTCAAGCTTGGCGTCGTCCCCACTGCTATCAAGTAGAAGCACTATCAGAACGCAGACCTCGTCACCCTCACTGCGGCGCAAGCCATCAGTGGCATCATACTCACCAGCCCCGTATGCGTTGCCCCAAGCGCCATGCCTACGGGTTTGCTACGGCGGGGACGTAGCTCATCGTTGCGGGTTCGATGACCGGGATGCGATCAGGCTGCGGCGCGTCCGGCTTTTCCGCTGAGGGCTTTGAACCCGTTGGCGGGGGTGAGAGTGACAGCTTCGCTGGCCAGCATGGCGGGCAGGCGGGTGAGGACGTCTTCGAAATAGTCACGCGGATTAATCCCGAGACGGCGGCAGTTCTTAACGAGGGTGTAGAGGATGGCGAGCCAGTCGGAGGCTAACAGTGACCAGTCGCAGAGGGTTTTGCGGTCTAGCTTGACTCCGAGGCGGGCGAAAATTTCGGCCTGCCGGTAATAAGGAAGGTGACAGACGAAGCGGTTGCCTAACACTTCGGCGATGAGAGCGGGCGTGGCGATGCCGTCCAGCAATAGGGCAAGCGCGGTGGTAGTGAGGCGCAGTTTGCCGTCCTTGATGTCGGTGCCTTTGGGCCAAGCGAAAGTGCCATTTTCCAACCGCTTGGCTAACACCCAAAGTCCGCTGCCGTCCCAGTAGAGAATTTTGAGCAGGGTGCGACGCTTGTTGGTGAAGGCCGTTAAAGCTACAGCGCATGTCGCAGGGCTCGACGGCGACGAAAACTTTCAGACTGCCCGAGAAGCTTCGCATGGCCGTGGGTTGGCGAGTTCGCGGATGAGGGCGGCGGCGATCGGGATCTGGCCGGACGAGGTGATGGCGAGTTTCGCGCCGCCGGGCAGGATGATCTCCATGGGGGTGCCGGACGGTGACGGAACTTCTAACTCGGCAGAAACGAGCGACAGGAAGGCGGGATGTGACAGGCTGGGAAGTCCCGAGCCGGTAGACTTTTTACGCTTCAAAACCCACGCCGCGAGGGTTTGATAGGCCACGCCATGGAGCGCGGCGAAGCGCGGGCCGCTCAAGCCGCTGGATGGATAGGCTTCGACGAGAGCAGATCGTTGTTCGGCGGAGTCGCAGAGCCGACCACGGCGGTCGACCTTCAGGATGGAGTCATGATCAGCGATGCAATGACTGCGATGCGGCGCTCCGGCCAGAATCTTCAGATGGCGGTGTGGACTACGTTTACCTCGGGCTGAGAGCCGACCGCTTTTAAAAGACCGTCGTAGGTGTGAGTGGCAAGAATGAGCGAGACTTGATCAAAAGCCACACAATGGTGACTCGATGACCATTGTGACGAAAGTAAGATCGGTTTTACCTCGATTGCTCGAGCATCCGCAGCAAGGGCGTTTCAGCGCGTTGGCGGAGAGATTCTTCCATTTCGACACGGGGTTGGAGGGTGTCTAGGCAGTCACGCAATTTTTGGAGCGTGTTCATTTTCATGTAACGGCAATCCGCGCAGGCACAGCGGTCGGTGGGGCCGGCGATGAGGTTTTTATCCGGGCACTCTTTACGCAAGCGATGGAGCATGCCGCTTTCGGTGACCACGATGATGTCTTTAACCGGCGCATTCTGGCAGTAGGAAATCATTTTTTCCGTTGAACAAACTTCGTCGGCGAGGAGCCGGACGGCCTGGGTGCATTCCGGGTGGGCGACGACCAGGGCGGCGGGGTACTCGGCTTTGATGCGGTTGATTGAGTCGCGGGTGAACTCGACGTGGACGTAACAATTGCCTTTCCAGAGGTCCATTTTACGGCCGGTTTGTTGGATTACCCAGGCACCGAGGTTTTCGTCAGGGACGAAAAGAATCGGCCGGTCGAGGGGCGCGAGATTGACGATCTTGACCGCGTTGCCGGAGGTCACGATCACGTCGCAGAGAGCTTTGACCCCAGCGGAGCAATTGATATAAGCGATGACGTAATAATTCTTTTCGGCGTGGGCGGCGAGAAAGGCTTGGAGTTCGGGTGCAGGGCAGGATTGCTCAAGTGAGCAGCCGGCGTCGGCATCCGGAAGCACTACGATCTTGCTGGGATTGACGATTTTGGCGGTTTCCGCCATGAAATGAACACCACAGAAAACGATGACGTCGGCGGCAGTGGCTTTGGCTTGATAGGCGAGGCCGAGTGAGTCACCGACGTAGTCCGCGAGGTCTTGGATGTCGCCGGTTTGATAATTATGGGCGAGGATGACGGCGTTGCGAGTTTTTTTGAGCGTGAGGATTTCCTCTTTGAGATCCAGGGCAGTGGGCATTTTCAGATTAAGGTAGCGGTCCCAGTTCGGGGATCATTTCGAGGGTGCCGGTGTGCTTGGCACCGGGTTTAATGATGAGCGAGGTGGTACGGACCAGGCCTTGGAGATGTGCCCGTTTTTCGAGAGTAATGGCACCCGAGCAGCAAATTTGACCGCGGACGTTGCCGTCGATCCAAGCACTGCTGGCGGTGACGGGATTGAGGAACTCGACGCGGGCCCCTTTTTCGACTCGGAGCTGACGGCAATGAACGCTGCCCATGATTTTACCATGACTGCGGATGATCAGGTCGCCGGTGCATTTGACGGATCCGGCAAGCTCACCGAGGATGGTGAGGTTATGGCAGCGGAGAGTGACGCCGGAGACGATCCCAGATTTTTGGATCACGACATCCCCACAAGTTTGAATTCGGCGGTTCCAGTGCTGGTTGATTTCGTAGTCGAGCAAGCTGATGTAACCGCTGCATTTCGGGCATTGACTGGATTGGGCCTCGCCAACGGTCAGGTAAGAATAGCCGCAGCCGAAGCAGGTGATTTCACGGGGTGGCTTGGCCGGGTTGAGAAATCGCATCAGGAAAGACTGCGGAGCCGGCACCAGCGGGCTGCGGGGAAGGAATGGCTGGAGCTTAGGCGCTTCTGGCGGCGGCTCGGGCTCTGGATCTGAATCGTTGCGAGGTACGGCAAGTCGGGTGACCGGGCGACTTCGGACCACTCCTTTCCCTTGTCGCACTTGGAAATTGGCGCGACAAGACCGGCATTGGGTGGAAATCACCAGTGCGGGCTCAGACTGGATTTCGCCGCATTCCGGGCAAGTTACCGTGATGCGATGGCGTTGGGGCTCATCGGCCATGGCAATGTAGTTGGGTGCTCGAAGGGTGGACCTTTGAGGATTTAAGAAGCGGTGCCAGCAAGGTTAGCTTGTTTGGGGGCTTCAGGAGAGCTCGCGCTTTTGACTGCGGCTGCCGGGGATTGAGCCGGAGTGCCGACGGTGGATTTGCCGACGAAAATGGCTCCGGCTTCGATCGAGAGAGTCTTGGCTTTGATGTCGCCGACGACTTCGCCGCTGGACTTAAGTTCGACGCGGTCGGTGGCGGTGATGTTGCCGTGAACTTTGCCGTAAACCACGACAGTCGCGGTTTTGATTTCGGCTTTGATCCGGGCGTTTTCACCGACAGTGAGGTTTCCTTCCGAGTGGATTTCACCTTCAATTTTACCATCGACCACAAGGTCATTGGTAAATTTGACGATACCTTTGATTTCCACGTCGGTGGAGAGGATATTGCGAGTCGCGGCCGGAGTTTGGCGTGCGGTGGTGTGGGCAGGCTGCGCTGAACTATAAGCCGAGCTTGCCGAAACTGGCTCCGGTGGGCGGAGGTCTGGAAGTGGAGGAGCGGAGCGCTGTGATTCGCTATTATCTTGGCCGATTACTTTTTTAAACACGGTATAGAAGAGTGGTTGGAGTTGTTAAAATGTCAAATTGATTCACGGCTTACGGTTTGGGAATGGCCGGGATTTCCGTCTTGGAGCTGGGCTCGGGGGCTGCGGGGGTGACGCTGACTCCGGGAGGCAGGGATGCTTTGAGATTTGCGAGAGGGTCGGCGGCGGCAGGAGCGGCGGCAGCGACTGGCGGGGGCTCAATTTCGACGGGTGGTTTGGTTTTTAAGGTCGCTAAACGGCGGTTGGCGGTCTCGGCAAAGCTACTTTCGGTAAAGGTTTTAGCCTGGGTGTACGAG
>JAYWAR010000229.1:0-13748 GCA_043782285.1 Akkermansiaceae bacterium
GAGTTTGAAAATCACCGTCCGCTTTACGATTGGTTCATCGAAAATTGTCCGGTGCCGTCCAAGCCACGGCAAATCGAGTTTGCTCGTTTGAATCTCACCTACACGGTCATGAGTAAACGCAAGTTACTGCAACTGGTGCAAGAAGGGCAAGTCGGCGGTTGGAATGATCCGCGCTTGCCGACTCTTTCCGGGCTGCGTCGGCGCGGCTACCCGCCGGAAGCGGTGGTGCATTTTTGCAAACGAGTTGGGATCACCAAATTCAGCGGCACTACGGATGTTGCGTTGTTGGAGTTTGAGGTTCGGGATTTCCTCAATCATTCGGCACCGCGGCGGATGGCGGTGCTCGACCCCGTCAAGCTTGTGCTTGAAAATTGGTCGGCCGAGCCCTTAGCCAGCGTCGAGCTCGCCAATCACCCGCAGAACCCAGAGATGGGCAATCGCCAAATCCCGATTTCCAAAGAAGTTTGGATTGAGCGTGAGGACTTCATGGAGGTTCCCGAGAAGAAGTTCTTTCGGCTTGCCCCGGATCGCTACGTTCGACTCAAAGGAGGACACATCATCCGCTGCATTGGATTTGAAAAAGACTCTGCGGGTGCGATCACTCTGATTCGTGCGGAAATTCTCCCGGGTACCGTCGGTGCCGACTCACCGGAAGGCGTTGTCTGCAAAGCGGCAATCCACTGGGTGGATGTGGCGACTGGCGTTGATGCTGAGGTCCGGATCTATGACCGCCTTTTCACCGAAGAAGATCCGGATGCAGCGGAAGGTGGATTCCTAAGCGTGATCAACCCGGATTCGTTGAAGCTCTTAAACGCGAAAATCGAGCCCGCACTGGCCGCTGCGGCTGCGGGTTTTTCCTGTCAGTTTGACCGGATGGGTTATTTCATCGCCGACTCCGTCGATCACCAGCCCGACCTCAAAGCTGTTTTTAACCGCACTGTCGCGCTTAGGGATTCTTGGGTGAAAAAAGGGGGGAGATGAAGTGCGGGGTGGATCCGGGGCGTAAAATTGGCGGAAATCCCGGGGGATTCGCGACTTTATGCGCGGCGGAATTTTTTCCAAGAGACGATAGCATCGAGAAAAGGTTTGGCGTAGCGCTGGACTTTGGCTGCCCCGATGCCGGGGACATGGAGGGCTTCCTCGGTGTTGACCGGTTGATAGCGGGCGAGGGCTTCGAGGGTTTTGTTGCCAAAAACGACATACGAAGGGACGTCCTCGCGCTTGGCAATTTTTTCCCGGATGTCGCGCAGCAGCGAGTAAAGCTGCGGGTCGAATCCATGGTCCTTGAGAGCAACCTCCTTGCGCCCGGCCTCGGGGTCCGGCCAAACCAGCTGAAATTTCGCCGCACCGCGCATGACCTTGTCACCGAAGGGAGTCAGCGTGAGCAGCGGAAACTCGCCGGTAACGGTGACGATTAGCCCGGCATCGGCGAGTGCACGCATCAAGCTGTTAAGATAACCCGCACCTTTCTCTCGAAGAATACCATAAGTCGTGAGCTTATCGAGGCCGCCACCGATGATCTCTTGAGACTTGCTGCCGGCTAACATTTGGACGATTCGGCCGCGGCCAAACTTCGGTTGCCAGCCCGTGGCGGTGCGGTGAGACATCCGAGCAACGCCGCTCAGCGCTTTACGGACAATCATCGATTCCTCTTCGGTCGGTGCGCGGTTTTCGCCCGAACCCTCGTCGCGGCAGACGTCACAAGTGCCACAGACGCCTGCCTCCTCCTCGCCAAAATAGTTAAGAATCCATTGCTGGCGGCAGCTGCGCGAGTAGCACATTTCCACCATCGCTTTGAGCTTCTCACGATCGCGGCGGTCCTTTTCTTCAATCGCGATTTCGTCGATTTGGAGCGTTCGGGCGAGAACGTCGGGCTTGAGCAGGCGAGTGCCTTTCATCCGTTTTTTGGGGATATCGAAGCGCTCGACGTAACCGCCGCGCGCCAAAATCGACATCGCGCTGCCTACGGACATCGAGTTCTTGACCTCCGCGCCCTCAGCAATTTCGTCGAGGGTGCGGTGAATTTCGAAATCCTTATCTGCCTCGTTAAGTAGATACTGGTAGATTGAGCGGACGATGGCAGCAGTAGGGTTTGCGCCGTCGATGAAAAATTCCTGAGTTCGAGTATCGGCGTAGTTGAAGAGCAGCTCACAATAGGCATTTTCGCCGTCTCGACCGGCACGGCCAGCTTCTTGATAGTATGCCTCGACGCTGCCAGGAACTTCGTAGTGGATCACAAAGCGCACGTCTGAGCGGTCGATCCCCATACCGAAAGCATTGGTCGCGACCGCGACGTCAGCCTTGCGATGGATAAAGATTTCCTGAGCCCGCTCGCGCTCTTGATCGCCCATGCCGCCATGATAGGCGACGCACTTGATACCCCAACTGGCGAGGGTTTCGGAAACGGAATCTACCTTTTTACGGGTGGCGCAGTAAATGATGCCAGTCTTGTGCGTGGCGATGACTGCGCGCATTCGCTCGTCTTTTTGCGCGGTTTTATCAATCGAGGAAATGTTCAGCGAGAGATTGGGCCTAGAAAATCCGCTAACCTGTTCGAACGGCTCACGCAATGCCAGCACTTGAGTGATGTCTTCGCGGACGACGGGAGTGGCAGTCGCGGTGAGTGCGACGCACTGCGGCCGACCAATTTTGACAAGCGATTTTCCGAGTCGCAAATAATCTGGCCGGAAATCATGGCCCCACTGGCTCAAACAGTGCGCCTCATCGACAGCGAAGAGCGAAATCTCAATACCATGCAGGGCGTTGAGGAAGCTTTCCGCGCGGAAGCGCTCGGGAGCGACATAAACGAGTTTCCATTTACCCGCCCGCATCCCGTCGAGGCGTTCTTTTTGTTCCGGCCAACTGAGCGTGGAGTTAATCATTGTCGCCGCGATCCCGCGAGTCACGAGGGCATCCACCTGATCTTTCATCAGTGCGATCAAGGGGGAAATTACCAAAGTTACCCCGCCGAAACACAGCGCGGGGATTTGGAAGCACAGGGATTTACCACCGCCGGTCGGCATGACCACCAAACCGTCACGGCCAGAGGTGATTTGTGCGATGACCTCTTCCTGGCCATCGAGAAACCCGGAAAACCCGAAATATCGCTTCAGCGCTTGGTGAGGCGTCATGATGAGCGGCTTGGATTCGGAAGGAACTGAAGACATGGAGCGGGTGAATCAACAATGCGGAGTGTGCTCAGGTCAACCCCAGAGCCATTCGGAAAGGTCGTGTAAATCTCATGGGCCCCGCCACGACTCTATCGCACGCTGCCAATGTCGAATGTTTATTCATAATACCCATGATGTTGCTGACAGAGCGGCTAGTGGAAGGTCAGTAATTTTGTTTAAATGATTTTTTGTGGATTAGTGATTGTTGAGCATGCGAACTTCGAACTCGGCAAGTAGGCCGTCGGGTCTGAGCAGATCGCCGAGCTGGCTGTAATTTTTGAGAAGCTCGTCGAGCAGCGCGTCGGTGATGGGTGGTTTCATTCTGATGGGTCTTTCGGGCGATGGGTCACATTCGCGGAAAGCACTTACCTAAAAAATCGGGCTCCCTCCCTGCATGGACGGAGGAACGAAGTCAAACCGGCATCTCCAGTGATGCAGAAGGGGTGTTCTTCTTATCTGAAAAGGTCGCTGTAACTAACCGTTCTCTCACAATCTCTCCCATTGCGTGCTGCACCTTGAGCTCCAGCTTCCCCAATTCGGGTCCACATCCACATCCACTTTATCTTTGATCGATCATCCATGACCAATTACCTTTTACTCGCGACCTACCTCCATAGCATAAGTTCAGCTCCTCTGCCGCCGAATTTCGGAATTCATTTTAAGGCAATGAGAATGAATGACTTTTTTTCACCCATTCGAGCGAATATCACATCTTAATTTGCTTAATTTAAACTATTAGTTTTTTCTCCCCAATAGTTTCAAAAATCACTTGAAACATAATTCTTGTCATATTTCGGATCAATTGATTATCTAGTTATATGCTTACACCTAAAGCAAATTCCAGATTAGAATGGATTCTTGGATATTACAAATTTATGCTAATCGCAAGTCTTGGTTGTGCGGGTATCGTCCTGTTGCTCGGCCTCATCTTCCTTCTCATGGTCGGTTCATGTGTTTATAAGGCCGCTGACGCTATCGACAAGAGTAAGGGCACTGTTATTTCTGAGGCTGATCTCGCCAAAGAACGAGCCGAAATAGCACGTCAGTTTCAATCGCGTTCAAAGCTTGCCCCTCCTTCTGGTTTTGCTCCTTCCTATCCATCTTTTGCTTCCCCCGTAGTTTCTGCTCAGGACCCTGCAAAAACGACTCAGGCTTACAGCCAGGGAGTCGTTGAAGAATCGTTAAAGCGTCTTGATCAAGAGCGCCGGAAATCTTATCAGGGATTCCCAGGCGCGTACGATGCAGACAAGCAACCTTGGAAGAAAAGTAAGTGATTTAAGATGCAACCGATTGATGGACCTTTTGTGGTTGAGTTAAGAGAATCAATTTCGGCCTCAAATTGTGCCGGGAGTTGGTCGTCGAGCGAATTTACAGATAAAGACATACACTGCCGAAATCTGCCTTCGCTACACCCTTTATTGTTCGGCTTTGGCGGTTTCGGGAGAAAAGTGCAAAACACCCTGTCAGCATAAGCAATGTGCTTGATGTCGGTTCCGGCACATTGGAAATAGTGAAGGTGTCTTCGGCAGGCGACAGGTAGCCCCAATTTGCAGTAATCTCACCCCAGTTGATGTTGCGATTATCGAGATCGACCCACGCAACTCCATCACGGAGTTGCACCAGAAACAAATCGATTTGGTGTTCAGGCCCCCCAAGAGGAAGCTGGGGGTTTCCAAGGTCGTTATACTCAACGCCACCCCAACCCTCACACAGAAAATTCCCCAAGCAATCAGTGACAACACCCCCAGTCTGCAAGGGTTGCTGGCTTCCAACTAATGGAAGGTTTATAATCGTCACAATATCCCCTACTGAAAACGATGTGGTAATTCCGCCTGATGCAACGACCCTTGTTGATCCCAGAGTGGTCAATAAATATGGAGTATTGGATGTAGTCCAATTCTGGTTGTTAAGATCCAAAAGAAGGTCAGTTGTTGAGTCACCATCGAGATCAAACATAACAATTCCTTTCGATCCCACGTTGTAGGTAAAGGAGCTGAAAACTACAGCTCCGATAGAGGAGCTGCTAAGGAGGAGAAGCGATATTAAACAAGTAACTATCGATATTAACATATTTTTAGCTGGATGTTCAAGAGCGCGCGCCGCCCCTAGCGAGGGGCGCACGTTGATACGGGAGTTGAGGTTCATATTTCGGGTGATGTTGCTGACAAAGTGGCTAACAGAGAAGCTCCAGCGCTTGTCTCGCCACGCCTTGTTCACCAAATTTTTCGAAATGAGGAAAATGTTGCCTCGGATGAAATTCGCGACAGCTTCCAGAAGCCTCAGCCCGATGCTGCATTGGCGTGAGGATGCGCTCGTAAAAAGCAGAATCAAACTCTCCATTCCGATAGCTGTAGCGAAGTACATGGATGAGCTCCGCCATTTTCTCACAGCCATACTTCTCTTCCAGCCCGTAGAACGCGTAGGCACTTCTTCGTCAGTCGCCAGCCAAAGGCGAACCAGAGCATCTACGACTTTGGTGATAAAATCTCTACTAACTTGATAGCACGGTAGATAAGGATCTTCGCCAGCACACCAGTTCTGATGTAAATATGGGAACATTCTTTTATCGAGTGCATCAATGTAGGCGGCCGGTAATCGGAAATTACCTTCGTTGTCAGTGCAACTGAACAAGAATTGATGGCGGTGAATCTCATATCGAGGGTGTAGCTTAGGAGTCATGATTTCCTTGAATAATATTTTAATTTTTTGATAGACCGCTAATGAAAAGACTGGAATCTAGCGAAGATTTTCTTAATGGCGGATTCAAAATGTTCGCGAATCCGGTGCGTCAATCTTGGCGAATCATTCCCGATTTGGACCGAAGACTGGGGACGAGTTAAGTTGAATTTTTTATCTTCGAACCAATCGGCTTGATCAGGTGGTGGCTACGCTTTTAGGGGGATTCTCCCAGGTGCAACGGGTCTAAATGGATCGGGGATAAACTCTTGCCGAATCGGGATTTTTCGAGCCCCGTCAGCTGCGCAAATTTCCCGATAGGTTTGAAGCTGGCGAGTCACCAAGTTGGTATTTCGATGGTGCTAGAGATCATGCCTGGGACATAAGCGACACAAGATGAAAGACTTGAGCTTATCAAGTCTGGGCTTACCGGCCTTCTTCAGGTGCAAGGAGTCGGCCCGGTGTTTCCCGGTTCTTTGAAATCGGCTCTTGGCTTCCCGCCATTGTTGCCGTTTCTATTCCGAAGGGACAGTGCTGAAATTATGGCTCATCGACGCGAGGACCGCCCAAGCGCCTGGATCGTTGTCCACTTGCTAGTCGATGCCAAAAACTCATTTGCCATCTTCAGTGCCCATCGTTTGAGGGCGAAGTTCTCTGATGTTTGCTGAAATAGCCCCTTTCGATGATGGGGCTGAATCGAGAATTGTGAGAATCGCCAGCTTCAGCGAGGCGTTCAACAGGGGCCAAGCTTTGACTGTGCGGGCGAGCAAACGGCGATCCGGGGTGGGAATAAAAGGACCTCGAAAAATTCAGTTGATGCTGTGGCTGAACCAGAGCTCGGAACTTTTTGATGATTAAAGGGTGGTGGGACCTGAGTGAGGCACGTCAACTGATTTAAGGATGAAGACGTCAGAGCGTGGTTTATAGCCTGAGCGGGAATGATTCCGTTGGTTTCGACGGTTTGTTGATCTTGGTGTCAAACAAATCTATCAAATTTTTGGGTTGAGATCGTATGATGACTCGGGAGTATTCTGAGAGATTAGACAACTGGAGATTTGAGTTTGAACGGCGCTTGAGTGAGTGATCCTTTGGCTGCTGGCTTGCCAGACCGTGGAAGCTGGTCCAGCCTGCGCTATGAGAATTTACCAAGACGAAATTTATCAAAAGGGCGAAAAATTTATCCGGATCGTTCGGCTCGACCGTTATGAGGTGGAATTTAAAACCATGAGCGGCGATCCTAAAGGTGAGGGAAGCATCAGCGTGCTACCCAAAAAAGAATTTTGCCGCTCGCTCAAGGGTATGAGCTTGGTGGTACCGGTGAAGAAAGATGCGCCGAAGGAATAAGTGACCACCCGACTCGCAGCCATCCACTTGGGCAGGTGGCTGCGGAGGGCGAAGTGAGGGGGGAGTGATGATTTTTCAGGAAACTTGCGAAAGGGGACTTGAGTGATGAGTTTCAAGCGCGTTCTCCGGGCCGCCGTGTAAGGAAAAAATACAAGACGTAAAACCAAGAGAAGATTCCTGCGAGAATTGCCCATAAGATCGAACGATTGCGTGCCCACGAAAAGGTCACGGCAAGGACTGTGCCAAAGCTAATTCCTGATTGGGTGGCGATGCTTGAAACTTCAGTGGTAATGTGGGAAAGAATCATGATGATTTTGAAAAGCGATGGAGCTATTTGAAAGTTTCAAGATTTCTTGAATCTCAGCGTTGGGACATGATGGGTTGGTCTTTAAGCAGGTTGGAGTAGTCGAGCAGAATGTGTTGCGCTTCTTGCAGAGTAATGTCGTCAGCAGGAGCGGCGCTAGTTTCTGCAACAGTTTCAGGATCTGCATCCGGGTCAATAGGCGCGACTTTCGGTTTGACCAGATCGCCAAGGCCCGGTTTCGAGGCATTTTTGAGGGTGACTTCGTAGGCGGGTGGTGGAGTGCTGGCACGGGCGAGGCGGTCTTTTTTGATCACTTCGGCGCGGGCTTTGAGTTCGGTTTTTTCTTTTTGGCGCAGGACTTCGTTCAGTGAGACGGTTTTTTCGGCCCGCATTTTACGGTAGCGTTCGGTTTCCACTTTGAGTTCGGTGAATTCTGGAGCTTTGGCGACGCGTTGGTTCGAGCGAGTGCGGAGGGCGGCGAGCGAAGGGCTGACGCGATTGGATTCGGTGAATTTGACCGCTGCGACGGTGTCCCAAGGCAGTGGATTGCCAAGATCTGACTCACCGATTTCGGGCAGGTCGGTGAGGGAGGGGATGACGATGTCGGCTTTAACCCCTTCAAGTTGGGTGGATTTACCGCTGGGGCGATAGAACTTGCTGATAGTCACTTTTAAGGCACCGGGATCCGAGCCTGGGATGATACCCTCGCTTTGCATCACTTTACCGAGTGGGACGATGGTTTGAACGGTGCCTTTACCAAAGGTCGAAGTGTCGCCTACGATGATTGCACGACCGTAATCTTGCAGGGCGCCGGCGAGAATCTCCGAGGCGGAAGCACTGAAACGACTGGTGAGAACAAGGAGTGGGCCGTCATAAGCAACCTCGTTATTTTTATCCTTACCAATTTCAAGGTTACCACGAAGGTTACGAGTTTGGACGACGGGGCCAGAAGGGATGAACAAGCCGGTTAGGTCGATTGCTTCTTGCAGCGAGCCACCGCCATTGTGGCGCAGGTCTAAAATGATGCCGGTGACGTTTTCTCGTTTCAGTTTAGTGATCAGACGTGCAACGTCGGCGGTGGCGGATGTGGGAGTTCCTTTGCCGTCGCCCTCGCCGGCGTAAAATCCTGGGAGGTCGATGACGCCGATCCGTTGAGTTTTTTCGCCAGCAGGTAGATCGATGATTTGAGCTTTGGCTTGTTGGTCCTCCAGTTTGATTTCATCACGGACGATGGTGATCGCCTTACGAACGCTGTCATCGGAAGCATTGGCTGGGATGAGATTGAGAAATACCGAGCTGCCTTTCTTACCGCGAATGAGTTCGACCGCTTGAGAAAGAGGGAGGTCGACGAGGTCGGTGTATTCATCGGTTGCTTTTTGGGCGACGCCGACGACGCGGTCGCCATTTTTGATCAGGCCACTGCGAGCGGCGGGGCCGCCGGGAACGAGTTCCTTGATTTTGCAATAGCCGTCTTCGGATTGGAGGGTCGCGCCGATGCCGATGAGGGAAAGATTCATGGCAATTTCAAAGCTTTTGAGTTGTTCGGGGCCCATGTAGTCCGAGTGTGGATCATAAACTTGAGCGAGTGCTTCGAGGTAGATTTCGAGCACGGCTTTGTCGTCAAATTTACGCATCGTCTCAGCGATTCGGGCTGGGCGACGGCTGAGGATTTTAACGATCTCAGGTTCCTTTTTACCTGCCAGTTTTTCTTGGAGGTATTCGTAGCGCAATTGCTGACGCCAGAGCAACTTAGCGGCATCGAGGTCCGTTGGGCGGGCGGCGTCTTTGCGGTCGTAGGAGAATTTTTCGTCGGTGGTGAAATTAAATTTTTCATCCACTAGGAATTTGGAGATAAAGACGACGCGTTGATCGAGACGTTGGAGATAGCGTTTAAAAATCAAGTGGGCGAGACTGCTGTCACCTTGATTGCGGGTGAGTTCCGCCAGTGCTGGGCGCGAGTGGGCGAATTCGGCGAGATCACTTTGAAGGAACAAAAGGTGAGCGCTGTCGAGGGAGTCGAGGTAGCGGTCAAGAAATTTGCCAGCGAGAGTCTCGTCGAGTTGTTGGTGGGCGAATTGCGAGTTTTCGAGGATTTTCGAGGTGAGCGCGGTGGTCGCCGCGTCGGTGGCTTTGGCGTCGAGCGGATCGGCTTCTCGGAAGCCGAAAGCGGCAGCAGTCGCGACGAGGCTTGCGCTGATTGAAAGAACAGGAACAAGAGATTGAATCAGAGGTTTCATGTGTTGGGGAATGAACGGTGAGGGCATCTGCAGTGCCGGAAATTTAAAGGAGTCTATTTGAAACTGCCGCGCTTGGCGAAATGATTCTCGTCGATGTTGAACGATGCTCAAGTGCCTACCTGTCTAGAATCTTGGTTTTTATCATCAAATGCGGTCTGGAAACTCGTCTTTCCAGCGAATAAGTGCCTTACGGATTTCTGCGGCTTCGCGAGTGGGACTGAGTTCCCAAACTAGTGGGCAGTCGGCGGGGAAAAATTTCAGTAGCGCGGCGTAGTCGAGGGTACCGCTGAATGGTGTGCGGTGATCGCGGGCGGGCCATTGGACATCGTGGAGGTGGCCGCCGATGAGCCGAGGTGAGATTTTTTGTAGCCATTGGTGATGATCCAGCAAACCGAGGTTGTGTTTGAGTTGGACGTGACCGAAGTCATGCCAATAACCGATCCATGGATTTTCGGCGAAATGGGTTTGGAGGGTGATCATTTCACGTTCTGTCGGCATGTCCTCGAAGCGGGAACGCGACTCGATCGCCAATTTTACACCGACTTGTGCCGCTCGCTCGGCGATGGTGGTGAGCGCTTCGATGGCGCGGTGGAAATACAGCGGACCCAGTTTTTCGCGTTTTTTGACCATCGCCAGTTTTGCCTTGATGTAGTCGGCGCGGTGTTGGCCGCCTTCCGCGACGGTGTGGGTCAGGGGCTTGGTCCATTTTTTAGGATTCATGGGGACTGAACCCATGTGGAGAACGAGGTATTCGGCGTTGAATTCCGCAGCGATGTCGAGCGTGCGGAAAGTCATGTCCAAGGCGCGTTGGCGGTCAAAGGGCCGGTGCGAAGTGAACTCATAAGCGTCTGGCGCGTCGATCATCACCTCGACGGGGGAAGGGAAATAATTGTGAACTCCGGCACAAGTGAAAAGCCCGCGGCGGTAGGCTTTTTGGATGCCGGGTAGCTTAGCGATGGTCATTCCATGCGACAACTCGATGTTAGGAAATCCGAGTTCGACGATTTCCTCGATCATCGTTTCGCCGTCGGTGTGGCGGCTGTTGTTCCAACATGAAGAAAAGGCGAGCATCGAGCGGGTGGTTCAGGGAGACTGTGGCGCAATGCGGGGTAAGTGCCAGTCTTCAGTTGCTCAATTCTGGCTCAAGCGGCAAGGAGAGTAATTTCGCAGTTGAGGTAGGAATCATGCCAGTCCTGCGAGGAAATCAGTTGCGGCTTGGCGGTGGCTGGCTTGTTTTTCGGGGGCTTGTTTTTCCCAGCTGCGTGCCATCATCGCGAGTCGAGGGTTTTTCAGGAAAAACGCAGTATGATCGCCGATGAAGCTCCAAAACAAGCCATCCCAGATCGCGCACCAGGGGCCTTTCGGCTCGTTGGACATCTTTAAAATGTAATTTGAACCGGAGATATACGGTTTGGTGGTGAAGGTGCCGCCATCGGCAAATTGCGACATCCCATAAACGTTGGGAACCATCACCCAGTCGTAGGAATCGACGAACAATTCCATGAACCAGCGGTAGACTTCATCAGGGTGAATCCGACAGAGCAGCATGAAATTCCCAAGGACCATGAGCCGCTCGATGTGATGGCAATAACCGTCATCGAGCAATTGGCGAATGATGCGGTCGATGGGTGGGATGCCGGTGGTGGCGTTGTAGAAAGACTGGGGCAGGGGACGCTCGAAATTCCAAAAATTGCGTTGGCGAATCGCGGTGCCGCGGTGGCGATAAATGCCGTGCATAAACTCGCGCCAACCGATGACTTGGCGGATGAATCCTTCGAGCGAATTCAGTGGAATTTCGGTGCGGCTTGCGTGGGTCAGCACGCGGTCGATGACGTCTTGTGGATCCAGTAGGCCGATATTGAGCGCGGGGGTGATTGCTGAGTGGTAAATATAGGCATACTCGGTGGAGATGGCATCTTCGTAGAGGCCGAAATTGGCGAGGCGTGCGGTAATGAAGTGATCCAGCCAAATTTCCGCGTCGTGGCGGGTGACGGGCCAGCGGAAGTTTTTGGAAGAGCCGGGGTTATTCGGGAATTTACGGTGAATGTAGGTGGCGGCTTCTTGGGTGAAAATATTCCCTTGGGTGAAAGGCTCGGGGGGGGGAAGGTGGCCTTTGGGGAGTTTGGCACGGTTTTCGGTGTCGAAGGACCACTTGCCGCCGAGAGCTGAGCCGTCGGCAGCGAGCAAGACATGCATTCGCTTGCGTTGGTTTTCGTAAAATTTTGCCATGAATGGCTTTTTCTGGGTCGCGAGATGAGTTTCCAGAAATTCAGGTGGGCTGATGAAATTTGGCGAACGATAGCTGACCACACTCACTCCACGTTGGCGGGCGAAGCGATTGATCCGTTGCCACAAAATTTCGTCGGCAGGCTCGGCGAGATGGATGGTGGTGATGGTGGCGGGTAATTTTTCACGGAGCAATGCAGCGCTGTCGAGTGACGAGCCGTCGGGCACTTCGAGATCATTGACGAGGTGTCCAGCGGCTCGAAGTTCGGTCGCGTAAGCTCGCATCGAAGCCCGGTGCAGCAACAACTTCTGGACATGCATCGCAGTCGGCCAATGTGGATCGTTGCCAAAAAAAAGTGGGTCTTCGATCAACCAAATTGGTCGTCCGGCTGCGATGGCTGGATGGTTTTTGAAGAGCTGATGCGGGTAAATGAGGGTGGCGTGGGACATGCTGGGGATGGATTAAAGGCGCTGTGGCGGGATACCGGGTTTTGCATGGGCTAAGCGGGCGAGTGGCTGGAGCTCGAAATAGGTATCCAAGGCGGTGGAGGCTAGGCATTCTAAACCGACTAAGTCGATTCCGCCATGAGCGAGAAGGTGATTTTTAACGACTTGGACGAGGACCACACGGCCGACGATCAATTGGGTGTGGTTGGTAGGAATCGGGATGATTTCGGCCAATTCGAGGCCGATCCGCAAGCGAGATTCGGCGACGAAGGGGGCTGGAAAACCTGCCTGATAGTGGGGGGTAAGGCCAGTGGCGTCAAATTCTGAGATTTCTCGAGGATAGCGTGCTGAGCATTGGTGAGCAGCGTCGAGAATTTCGCGGTGAAGGTGGTTGATCGTCCAGCATCGGGTGGCGACGAGATTGGCCAAGGTGTGTCGATCGACCAAATTCGGGCGGCTGACCATTCCAAGTAGACAAGGCGCTGAGCCTAAGTGCAGGATGCTAGAAAACGGCGCGAGATTAGTTTGGCCGTTGCCGTCGGTCGTTCCAATCAGGCTGATGGGTTTGGCCCCGGGCAGAGAGGTGGCGAATTGGACCCGAGAAACAAGATCCATCCCGGCAATATCAGCAGCGGTGAAGGTTTGCATTTTAAAAGGTCCGGACCGAGGAGAGCCCGCCATCGGGACGCAGGACTTGGCCGGTGAAAAATTTCGAGGCGTCGGAAAGTAAAAAGGCCGCCAGCTGGGCGATGTCAGCGGGCTCGCCAACTTGTTGCAGTGGGTGGCGCTGGGCGGCGGCAGCTTTTTTGGCATCGGAGTTCAAAAGCGTCCCCGCAAGTGGGGTATCGGTGAGCGAGGGGGCGATGGCGTTGACCCGGATTTTAGGGGCGAGCTCGGCGGCCAGTGAGCGGGTGAGTCCTTCGACTGCGCCTTTGGCGGCGGCGATGGAGGCGTGAAAGGCGAGTCCCTGAGCGACAGCAATGCTTGAGAATAACACGACCGAAGCCGTGGGTGCAGCTTTTAAAGCGGGCAAGGCGGCTTGCAGTGCAGCGACGGCACCCAAACAATTGATGCGGTAGTCGTTGAGAAAATCATCGGCTGTTAGCCGGTGAAAAGGTTTGAGCGTGATGCTTCCTGGAAAATAAACGAGACCATCAAGGATCGGCGGTAAGTTCAAGGGACTTGGATTGAGGGCATCAAAAGGTTGTACTGGAATTCCTAACTCTTCAAGCGGACCGCCGCTGCGAGCGGCGGCGATGAGCGAGTCGCCCCGAGCTAACAACAGACGTGCGGTCGCAAGGCCGATTCCTGAATTGCCGCCAATCATCAATAAAGTTCGTGACA
>JAYWAR010000230.1:0-1766 GCA_043782285.1 Akkermansiaceae bacterium
TACACCAGTGATTGGATCCGCAGTTATGGCAATTTGAACACCGGAACCTCCGACGGCGGCTGGGGCATCGCAGTCCGCACCCGCACTTGGGGAACCGCAGGCTATGGCAGACAGCAAGTCGGATGCTGGGGCCTCCACATGGCCCGGACTCTACTCGAACAACACAACATGCCGATTTGCCTCGTCAACGGAGCCGTCGGCGGCACCCGGATCGACCAACATCTGCGCAATGAGGCCAATCCAGACGATCAAGCCACCATCTACGGTCGCCTGCTGACGCGGCTCAAAGCGGCCAAGCTGACCCACGGCATCCGCGCCGTGCTATGGCACCAAGGTGAACAGGACCAAGGACGCGAAGGTCCATACGCGGGTGACTTTGATTACAAATATTACCACCAAAACTTCATCAATGTCTCGAGTGCATGGAAACAAAATTTTCCTAACATTAAGAACTATTACATCTTCCAGGTCTGGCCCGCCGCCTGCGGTGATACATCGGCCAATGACATGCTGCGCGAGACCCAGCGGACATTGCCTTATCTCTATTCCAACATGCGCATCATGAGCACTCTGGGAATCGTCCCCGGCTCCGGTTGCCACTATACGATTCCAGGCTATGAATTTATGGCCAACCTGATTACCCCGTTGGTGGAACAGGACCACTATGGCCGGAGCGTGAGCGAAGTCCTCACTGCGCCGGACTTGAAAAAAGCATACTATACCACCGCCGCCCTCAATGAAATCGCGTTAGAGTTCGGCCAGAACATGGCATGGAACACTGGCGAGCCAGGGTTGATCTATCTGGATGGCGTGGCCAATCAAGTCGCCTCTGGCAGTGTCTCAGGCGGACTGATCAAACTGCAACTGACCGCCTCATCCACGGCCAGCACCATCACCTATCTGGTGGGTTCCAACTCATGGGCGCAGGGAAATCTGCTCTATGGCACCAATGGCATTGCCGCACTCAGCTTCGCCCAAGTGCCACTCACCACCGTGACGACAGTGCCTTATACTTCATGGATCTCGGGCAAGGGTCTCAATGGTGTGAGTGCCGGTGGCAATGCGGATCCAGATAACGACTCAATTCAAAACGCCCTCGAGTGTGTATTCGGCGGCGAGCCGAATCCTGCCACCGCTGGCTCTAACTCCATTGCATTGCTGCCATCGATCACCTCAAACACGGGTGATCTCATCTTCACCTTCAAGCGCAAGGATGTGTCCGAAGGAGCGGTGAGTCTAACCTTCCAATGGTCCACCGATCTCACTTTCCCGTTCCCGAATACGGTGCCGGTCGGAGCCGCTAGTTCGACGACTGACGGCGTGGTGGTTTCCGTCACCGAAAATAGTCCTGATTCCGCCACCGACACGATTGTCATCACGGTGCCAGCCGCCAAAGCGGCGGGCGGCAAATTGTTCGGTCTTCTCCGCGGTACCGTACCGTAACAGACATTGGTGCGGACCAATTCGAGTTACATATTGTTATACTTCTGCCTTGAGCATTTGAATTTATGAAACTCATTAAAGCTGCAAAGTTAGGTATTGCTTTAGCGGCGGCGACAAAAAACTCTGAGATGGGCGGTGACATGAACCGAGCAGGCACCGCCGGAACACGCCGTCGGCAATCGACCTATGTGGCGGCTTGGCCATTGCTCAACTCTTATCCCGGCCCACACTACGCGACAAAATTTAAGATTTCTTAACAAATGGCGGCTTGAGGTGTAAGCCATTGTTTGTGAACACAAAAGACAACGATCCCCAAGCCGCCG
>JAYWAR010000231.1:0-5008 GCA_043782285.1 Akkermansiaceae bacterium
CCATCAGATCGACGCGGCGCTGGACGACGAGTTCTTTATCTAACTTCATGTTAGGAATCCCATACATCAGCAGGCCGCCGATGCGGTCCTCCCGCTCGAAAACGGTCACTGAGTGGCCGGCTTGGTTGAGCTGGTCTGCACAAGCGAGACCGGCAGGACCGGAGCCGACGACGGCGATTTTCTTGCCAGTGCGTTTGGATGGAATGCGTGCCACGACCCAGCCTTCTTCCCAGCCGCGGTCGATGATGGCGCACTCGTTATTTTTAATCGTCACTGCCGGGCCGATGACGCCGAGCACGCAGGAACCCTCGCACGGTGCCGGACAGACGCGGCCGGTGAACTCCGGGAAATTATTGGTCTTGTGCAGGCGCTCGAGCGCTTCTTTCCAGCGGCCACGAAAGATCAGATCATTCCATTCAGGGATTAGATTGTTCACCGGGCAACCGCTGGCCATGCCGGAAACCATGTGGCCGGTGTGGCAAAACGGCGTGCCGCAGTCCATGCAGCGCGAGGCTTGGGCACGTTGCTTTTTCTCCTCGGGGTGGATCTTAAACTCACGCCAGTTTTTGATGCGCTCCAGCGGTGCTGCCTCGACATCCGTGATGCGCGGCACTTCCATGAATCCAGTTGGTTTTCCCATTTTTTTAAATTTTTGAGTAACTTTAGCTCTTCGCGGTGAGTCCTTCTTCGAACGCTGCCATTGCGGCTTCGTCGCCGGTGAGGCCGAGAGCTTCGACTTTTTTGAAGGCTTCGAGCATCCGTTCGTAGTCGCTTGGCAGAACTTTGTAGAACTTCGGTAGCTCGGCATTCCAGTTTTCTAAGAGGAATTTCCCGCGTGTTGAGTCGGTGTAGGCGACGTGTTTTTCGAGGGTGGTTTTGACCAGTGCGATGTCTTCGTCGCTGCTTTCGATGAGCCGGTAGAGGTTGACCATTTCGTGGTTGAGGCGTTTTCCGAACTGGCCGTCGATGTCGTAAACGTAAGCGACTCCACCGGACATGCCTGCGGCGAAATTCCGTCCGGTTTCGCCGAGCACGATCACTTGGCCGCCGGTCATGTATTCGCAACCGTGGTCGCCGACGCCTTCCACCACGGCGAATGCGCCGGAGTTTCGGACACAGAATCGCTCGCCGGCGATGCCGTTAAAATAGGCTTCACCGCTGGTCGCGCCGTAGAGTGCGACGTTGCCGATGATGATCGCTTCCTCCGCTTTGAAGCGGGCACCGCGTGGCGGATAGATGATGATTTTCGCGCCGGAAAGCCCCTTGCCGACGTAGTCATTCGCATCGCCTTCCAAGCGGAAGGTCATCCCTGGCGGGGTAAATGCACCGAAGGACTGGCCTGCGTTGCCGGTGAATTTCAGCTCAATGGTGTCTTCTGGCAGGCCCTTAGCCCCGTATTTGCGGGAAATTTCACTGCCGGTGATGGTGCCGACGACACGGTTGACGTTGACGATTGGCAGCTCGATCCGGACCTTTTCGCCGCGCTCGATGGCGGGCTTGCACAGCGTGAGGAGGTGGGTGTTATCCAGCGCATCCTTGAGGCCGTGGTCCTGGGCGACTTGTTTGTAGCTGCCGACGTTGTCCCCGACGTCGGGCTTGTGGAAGATGCTGGTGAGATCCACGCCTTGGGCCTTCCAGTGCTCAGTGGCTTCGTTGGTATCGAGGCACTCGACGTGGCCGACCATTTCATTGATGGTGCGGAAGCCGAGCTCGGCCATGATTTCGCGGTATTCCATGGCGATGAAGGTCATGAAATTGACGACATGCTCGGGCTTACCCTCGAAATTTTTGCGCAGCTCAGGATCTTGGGTGGCGATGCCGACGGGGCAGGTATTTTTCTGGCAGACCCGCATCATCAAGCAGCCGACGGTGACCAGCGGCGCGGTGGCGAAGCCAAATTCCTCGGCCCCGAGCAGCGTGGCGATGGCGACATCCCGGCCGGTTTTGAGCTGGCCGTCGGTTTCCAGCGTCACTCGGCTGCGGAGGTCGTTGAGCAGGAGAATCTGGTTGGTTTCCGCGAGGCCGAGTTCCCATGGGGCGCCGGCATTGAAGATCGAGGAAGAGGGAGAAGCACCGGTGCCGCCGTCGTGGCCGGAAATCAGGATGACGTCGGCGTGGGCCTTGGCGACTCCGGCGGCGATGGTGCCGACGCCGACTTCTGCGACCAGCTTGACGTTGATCCGAGCACGAGTGTTGGCGTTTTTTAGGTCGTGAATCAGCTCAGAGAGGTCTTCGATCGAGTAGATATCATGGTGCGGCGGTGGCGAAACCAGGCCGACGCCGGGCGTGGAGTAGCGGACTTTCGCGATCCATGGATAGACCTTGGAACCGGGCAGTTCGCCCCCTTCACCGGGCTTGGCCCCTTGGGAAATCTTGATTTGGATCTCGTCGGCATTGACGAGGTATTCGCCAGTCACGCCGAAACGGCCGGACGCCACTTGCTTGATCGCGGAGCGTTTGCTGTCGCCATTTTCCATCGGCACGTAGCGAGATGCATCTTCGCCACCCTCGCCGGTGTTCGATTTCCCGCCGATGCGGTTCATGGCGATAGCGAGCGTTTCGTGGGCTTCTTGCGAAATCGAACCCCATGACATCGCTCCCGTTTTGAAGCGCTTGGTGATCGACTCGATGGACTCGACTTCCTCGATCGGCACCGGCTTGCGGTTGCTCTTAAATTTCATCAGCCCTCGCAGCGTCGAGAGATTCTCGCTCTGGTCGTTGACCTTTTTCGCATACTGCTTGAAGACCTCGTAGCTGCCGGTGCGGGTGGCTTTTTGCAGCAGGTGGATGGTTTCCGGATTGAAAAGGTGGTATTCGCCATCGCTGCGCCATTGATAGACGCCGCCAGTGTCCAGCGCGGCTTCTTCTGCCTCGATGTGGCGGTCGGGGAAAGCGACGCGGTGGCGGAGCAGGGCTTCCTCCGCGACTTTGTCGATGTCTGAGCCTTCACAACGGCTGGAAGTGCCACAGAAATACTTGTTCACGAGATCCGTGCTGAGGCCGATAGTCTCGAAAACTTGCGCCCCGCGGTAGGAGGCGACGGTGGAAATTCCCATCTTCGCCATGGTTTTCACCACGCCTTTGATCGAGCCTTTGAGGAACTGGTAGGTCGCCTTTTCTAGAGTGATCTCGATCATTTCGTCGGCGATCATCTGGTGGATCGACTCGAAAACCATGTAGGGATTGATCGCATCTGCGCCGTAGCCGATGAGCGTCGAAAAGTGGTGGACCTCGCGGGCCTCGCCGGTTTCGAGGATGATCGAGCAGAGCTTGCGAGTGCCCTTGCCGACGAGATGGTGGTGGATGCCGCCCATCAGCAGCAGGGTCGGGAAGGCGGCGTTTGCCTTGTCGATGTTGCGATCCGAGAGGATCAGGATGTTCACTCCGGCGTCGATTGCGGCATCGGCGGCTTGGCAAATTTTGTCGAAAGCTGCTTCCAATCCGTCACCACCCTGGTCGGCTGGGAACAGCGCGTCGAGAGTGACGGACTTGAAGCCGCTGAGCGAAATTTCCTGCAAGCGGGCGAGCTCTTCGTTGTCGATGAGCGGGCTGTCGAGCCGCACCATCCGGCAACTTGCCGGACCGGGTGCGAGGATATTTCCCTCCGAGCCGATGAAGGTCTCAGTGGCGGTGACGAGTTCCTCGCGGATGCAGTCGAGCGCCGGGTTGGTGACTTGGGCGAAGATCTGCTTGAAATAGTGGTAAAGGTGCTTCGGCTTGCTGGAGAGCACGGCGAGCGGGGTGTCATTTCCCATTGAGGAAATCGGCTGGTTGCCGGTGGTCGCGGTCGGCGCGAGCAGCATCCGCAGGTCTTCATAGGTGTAGCCGAACGCTAACTGCCGGGCAAGAATCCGCTCCGGTTCAACGGCTTTCGGCGACTTGGCTGGTGGCAGGTCTTTCAGCGTCACGCGGTTTTCGGCGAGCCACTGGCGGTAAGGTTTCGCGGCACAGACGCGTTTTTTAATTTCCTCGTCCGGCACGATCCGACCCTCCTTCATGTCCACGAGGAACATTTTGCCAGGGCGCAGACGGCCTTTTTCGACGATCGAAAGCGGGTCTAGATCTGGCACCACGCCCACTTCGGAGGCCATGATCACGAGGTCATCATCGGTGACATAATAGCGACTGGGGCGGAGGCCGTTGCGGTCGAGCACGGCGCCGATTTGCTGGCCGTCTGAGAAAGTGATGGAAGCCGGGCCGTCCCATGGCTCCATCATGCAGGCGTGAAATTCGTAAAACGCCTTCTTGTCCTCATCCATCATCGTGTGGCGTTCCCAAGGCTCTGGGATCATCATCATCATGGTGTGGACGAGGTCGTAGCCGCCGTAGTGGAGGAATTCTAAGCAGTTATCAAAGCGAGCCGAGTCCGAGCCATCTTCATTGATGACCGGGAACATGTTCTCGATCTCCGTGCCGAAGGCGTCTGACTTGCAGAGCGCTTGGCGGGCTTTCATGGCGTTTGCATTGCCCATAACCGTATTGATCTCACCATTGTGGGCGATGAAGCGGTTCGGATGCGCGCGCGACCAGCTGGGGAAGGTATTGGTTGAGAAGCGGGTATGCATCAAGGCCAGTGCCGATTCAAAATCAGGATCGTGGAGGTCCGGGAAATATTCGGAAAGCTGGCAAGGGGTGAGCATGCCTTTGTAAATCATGGTGCGAGCAGAAAGCCCGGTGACATAATGGTAGTCTGCACCCGGAAATGAGTTACCCTTGTTGCCGTGGACATCGCGAAATTGGTTGGGTACTTCATTGTTACGAATCCAAGCCCCCACGCGTTTGCGGATGACATAAAGCTTACGCTCGAAAGCCATGGCATCGGTGATATCGGAACTTTTCCCGATAAAGATTTGCTTAATCACGGGCTCGTAACGACCGGAAGTTTTGCCGAGTAATTCGCTTTTCACTGGCACCGTGCGCCAGCCGAGGAATTTTTGGCCTTCTTCACGGACGACCAGTTCGAAGACCTGCATCGCGACTTCGCGGACTGAGGCCTCAGGTGAGAAAA
>JAYWAR010000232.1:0-1764 GCA_043782285.1 Akkermansiaceae bacterium
ATGCGCATGGACAGCACCTCGGAGATCCGCCTCGACGAGCGCTGGAAATCCCACCTCACTCCCGATGACCTTCGGGCCTTTGACGAGGTTGCCGGCGACCTGAACCGTCACTACGGTTACTTCTGACCCTGCTCACGACTTCCCATGCAAGACATCCTCATCACCGGCGGAGCCGGTTTCATTGGTTCCCACACCGCTCTCGCTTTGGTCAAAGCCGGCTATCGCCCGGTCGTCATCGACAACTTCGTCAACAGCAGCCCGGTCGCGGTCGAACGGGTCCGTGAACTTACCGGCGGAGCGGATATTCCGCTGGTGGCAGCCGATCTGTGCGACCCGCTCGCCGTGGATCGTGTGTTCTCGGACTACAAAATTCACGCGGTCATCCACTTCGCCGGTCTCAAGGCTGTGGGTGAGTCGGTAGGTAAACCTTTGGAATACTATTCGAATAACATCGGCTCCACCCTGGTTCTGCTCGCCGCCATGAAGCGCCACGGTTGCTTTAACCTTGCGTTCTCCTCCTCCGCCACGGTTTACGGTGCGCCCGAGGTGCTGCCCATCCCCGAGGATCATCCGTTGAGCACCACCAACCCCTATGGCACCACCAAGCTCTTCATCGAGGAAATCCTGCGGGATCTCGCCGCTTCGGATTCCCGCTGGTGCATCGCGCTGCTGCGCTATTTCAACCCGGTCGGTGCCGATCCCTCCGGTCGGATTGGCGAGTCTCCCAACGATGCCCCCAACAATCTTTTCCCCTGCGTCACCCAATTCGCGGTCGGCCGCCGTCCCGAACTCAAGGTCTTCGGAACCGACTATCCCACCGCCGACGGCAGTGGGGTCCGGGATTATCTGCATGTCAGCGATCTGGCGGACGGCCACGTCGCCGCGATTCGCAAGATCGGCTCCTTGTCAGGGGCCGTGCCGATCAATCTCGGCACCGGCACCGGCTGTTCGGTGCTTGAGGTAATTCGCATGTTTGAGGAAATCTCTGGTCAAAGCTTGGCAGCTCAGTTTGTCGAGCGCCGTCCCGGCGACATCGCCGCCTGCTACGCGGATGCTTCCCTTGCCAAAACCCTTCTCGACTGGGAAGCCTGCCAGACGCTGCGGTCGATGTGCGAAGACGCCTGGCGCTGGCAGACGCAGAACCCCAAAGGTTACGACGGATAAGACAGGAGTCAGGACGCGGAGGAGAGAAGACGGGAGGCAAATGTCGGATTCATCTCTTCCCGATTCCCGGACTACGACCTTCTAACGTATAACGCCTAACCTATAACTCCCCCTCTTGCCCGCCCTGCTCGCCATCTGCAGCGACCTCGACGAGACGCCCGATGCGGCGACTTACTTCGAGCTGATGCGCTTCCTCAATACCACTCAGGAAACCTCCATGGGATCCGGCGTCGGTCTGGAAATTGGGAACACGATCTACTTCGACATGGCACCCGGCCAGTTTTCCTACTGGAACGCCTCGGAGGCCGACCGCGAAAAAATCCGCGCCCTGATCCAAAGCGGCCATATCGACTGCCTGCATTCCTACGGCGATCTCGCGACCACCCGCAGCCACGCCGGTCGTGCGCTCGACGAACTGGTGAAGCACGACTGCCACATCCCCGTCTGGATCGACCATGCCCAAGCCGTCACCAACTTCGGCTCGGACATCATGCAAGGCCACGGTGACGAACCCGGCCACCCAGCCTATCATGCGGATCTCACCATGGATTACGGCATTCGCTACATTTGGCGCGGTCGAATCACCAGCGTCATCGGCCA
>JAYWAR010000233.1:0-4985 GCA_043782285.1 Akkermansiaceae bacterium
GTTAGCACACTATTGCCACTGCCACCGACAGTGGTGCCGGCGGCGAGGGCTAAATTATTGGAAACGGTGACCGCGTTGTTGCTGTCCTGATTGATTTCCGGCAGGGTGGCGCTGTTCAGAATGAACGAGAGGTCGTTACCGCTGACGGTCAAGGCAGGTAGGGCACTGCCGAAGTTCACCCGGTTGAGGAGGAAGGTGCCGGCCAGGTCGTTAGAGCTAATACCGGAGTAGCCGCCGGTATTAAACACCAGCGTACCTGTGCTGCTGCCGCCCACAATCGGAGCAACTCCGCCGGTCCACTTGGCTCCGGTGGACCAGGTGCCGGAGGCGATATTGGCCCATGTCTGCACTTGCGCCACACGGAGGGTCACGGTGGCCGGGGCGGAATCGTTGGTTCCGTCATTGGCCTTGAAGGTGAAACTATCGCTACCGGTGAAGTTGGCCGTCGGCGTGTAGGTGATGTTCGGCGCGGTGCCAGACAAGAGACCGTTCGCGGGCTGAGTGAGGACGGTGTAGGCCAGCGCATCATTGGTAGTGTCACTGCCAGTTAGGGTGATCGCCGCGCTGGTGTTAGGTTGCAATTCTATAGCTTGTGCATCGGCCACCGGCGCATCGTTGATGACATTGATGCTGACTGTGGCGTTAGAAGATATCGCTCCTTCACCGTCAGTGACCTTAAATGTAAAACTGTCAGGGCCGTGGTAATCCGTATCCGGCAAATAGCTCAAATTCGGCGCGGTGCCGGACAGGGTGCCGTGGGTGGGATTGGTGACTAGCGTGTAGGACAGCGGGTAGATTTCCCCATCGGTGCCTGCTAGGATGAGCGAATTCTCAACATTGGCGACCGCGTTAATGCTTTGCGGCGTGGCCTGCGGCGCGTCGCCGACCGATGTCACGGTGATATTGACTGTCGCCACTGCGCTGGTCAGCGAGGCGTCGCGCACCGTGAAGGTGAAGCTGTCTGCGCCATTGAAATTATCGGCCGGGAAATTGGCCGCCGGTTGGTAAGCTAGATTCGGCGCGGTTCCGAACAAGACGCCATGAGCCGGGCCGCTCACGAGATCATAGGTGAGTGGATTGCCGTCCGCATCGCTGCCAGTTAGAGTAATCGACTGGGCGGTTTCTTCAGCGGTCGTCGCAGCCTGATTCGCCGCCAGCGGACGGCGATTTCCTGCCACTCCGATGTCGAGGGTGATGGTGGCGACAGCGGAATCCACTTTGCCGTCATTGGCCTTGAAGGTGAAACTATCAGAACCGGTATAGCCGGTCATGGGCGTGAACACCAAGTTCGGCAGCATCCCTGATAGCGCACCATGCGCTGGGGATGCCACAACGGCATAGGTCAGCGAATTGCCATCGGCATCCGTCGCTGCAAGAGTCACAGGCGCAGCGGTGCTAAGCGCAGTGGTGAGACTCTGGTTCTGGGAAACGGGGGCGCGATTGGGGTCTGGGCTAACTGTCACGGTTATATCTTTGGTGACTGCGCCAAGGATCTCATCGTACGTATGAAAGTCGAAATAGCCGAGATTGTAGGTGATCCAGCGGTTATAATCGAGGATCGAGCGATCCACCGATCTGGCTCGTAAGATATAGGTTCCAGGCTGGCTAAACGTCGCGCTGCCAGCGGGATTCGCGGTCAGGCCAGCGGGACTGAAGGTCACGGTCCCCACCCCGCTGAGTTTGCTCCAGATCACGTTTTGCACACCGCCATCGATGTCGGTCATCGCCGCACTTAAAGTGGTGGCGGCGGCGGGAAAGGCGGCCGCTGCCGGAGTGGCAGTCGCAGTTAGAGTTTTGAAATAGGTGAGGGTCGGCGGCGCGTTGTCGTTTTCAATGGCCGCGATGGTGGAGGCGATTTTCGACGTGATGTCGGCAAGCCGGGTGCCGATCGGACCAATGGCTCCGTCGGCGGCAAACTGTGGCAAATGAGCCTGCCATTTGTAGAGCGTGGGCAGCGCGTCTTTGGCCGCTCCGCGATAGGTGTTTTCCAAAAGATCAAATGGCACCCAGTCATCGCTATGCCAAGTTTGCTCCTTGAATTGCAGGCATAAGGGAATGCCTTCTTCGATCTTAAACTTGGCGAGTGTCTTGAGCGCGGCATCGCGGATGTCGTCAGCAAACATCTGATCCGCCGGTGCCCGTTCTGCGGCGGCTTGAATGATGCCCGGTGCCACCGCTTGCACGTCCGCAAAGGTGAGTCGGCTTTCAATAAAACCACCCAAATACCCCCGCGCCAATCCGTCCGGTTGTTTCAAGCCGGCCTGCAGTGCCGGATAGAGTAGGCTTTTGGAGGCGGCACTGGTGAAGCCGGATAGACTCTGGAAAAGGGTATCGGCTAGATAGCCGTTAGCGATCTGGATGGGGTCGCTCCAGACGATCACATTCGGGTCGGTGGCGTTGGCGGTGAAGGCCGTGAGCATCGGGGTGAGTTGCGGGCTGGCTGCCCCGCCGAAGTTTCGCAAGGCTTTGGCCGCTTGACCACGGACCCACAGGTCCATATCGGAAAGCCGCTGGCCCAGCGCCGTCAATGCGGCGGTGGTCTGGCGCGTGCCCAAGGTTTGGCAGGCACTCATCCGCACGTTCGCATCGGTGCTCATGGTGCCGTTAGTGATGAGAGCGATCAACGTATTTACCTCTGTCGTCGTCAAACTGCGCGCGGCCAGTTCTGCCGCCACATAGAGCCGCACCACCGGATCATACTCGCTCAATGCTGCCATCAACTGGGGCACGGTGTAGCCAACGACATCTTGCTTGAAGGTCGCGGCGGCGATTGCATTGCTCACCTTGGCGGCGCTCAGAGTATTGGCTGGAATGGCGTTTCTGCCGGTGATGTAGAGGCGCTGTAATGCGACACCATAGGAAAGGAGATAGCTGGCCGTGGGACTCACATCATTGTAGCCGGTCGCTCCCAGATAATTACCATCCGACGTCGCGCCGCCGCCGTATTGCTCCTGCCCTTCATAAGTGAACGAGCCATCCGTACGGCGCACCAAATCGGTATGCCAACGGAAATTTTCCATATACTTCGCGGTCGCCGTCGGCCCGCCCATATTGGCGCCGATAGCCCCCCACAGATAGCTGAAGCCTTGGCCGGTGTGGCCGTATTCGCGGCCAGTGCAGCCCGCCACGCTCATGCGGGCGAAATACTCCGTTTCCACCGGGCGACTCGCCTGCAGACCGAATAGCACGGCGGCCATCGGATCCTTGCCGTTAGAGGCATGAGCATCGGCAAATGGCTCGTGTTCGCCGTAAGGAATCGGGCCTTTGTTGACATAGTAGGCAAAGAAATTCGACGCACGCTCGATGGCGGGATCGATTTCTGGATCCACCGCACCGCCGGTTGCTAACAGCACTTTTTTACCCATGACGATGGCGATATTCGCAGGGATGCCCGCCGCATTCACCGGGCCATACCACGAGATCGAGCCGTGCAAACTACCATCCGCGTGTTGCTCCGCGCCGCCGTGGCCGAAGGTCCCGTACTTACTCTGGCCTTTGGCGAGGGCGACGGTGTATTTGTTAATGCCAGAAAGCACGCTGGCGTCGGGCACGCCGTCCGCGACGCTGCGCAAATAATACTCACTGAGAAAAATGTTGATATATCCCCAGTGCCATGTATCGCAGCCAGTCAGAGTTAGATTTGCAGGAGCCAGCGCGTGGGCATAGGTCTGCAAGCGCGTTTGCACGGCGGCATAGTTCGCATCGCCGGGCGCCACGCTGGCCAGCAGGGCCAGTCCTTTGATGGCTCCGCCGTAGCTGTTAGTAAGGAAATTCGGGTCGGCGAGGAGCTGACTGACGAACTTGGTGCGGGCATTGGCGAGGATCAGCGCGGACTTCGGGCAGGAGTAAGGAGCCGTGGCCGTGTAATTGCCCATGATGGTCATCGGGATATTCACATCGGTGGTAATGCCTGCGCGCCAGCGTCTGACTCGCAGCGTGCCGGCCCCGGTCTTTTCGGCCTCGCCGATTGCCACGCCGAATGCCTTACGACAATCACTCGTGAAAGCCGGCACCGTGCCACTGTTAGCCGCCATCGCACCGAGGATCAGGTCATCCACCGCCAGCACCGCGCTGCCCGGAGGACTTGCCACGGTGACTAAAATTTGCCGACTCGGCGCGGTGATAAGACCTTGCTGCCCGGCATTGTTAGAGTCGATGTAAATCCAGCCGCGCAGGCCGGTGGCTC
The DNA here is from genome assembly GCA_043782285.1 of Akkermansiaceae bacterium. Classification (GTDB taxonomy): domain Bacteria; phylum Verrucomicrobiota; class Verrucomicrobiia; order Verrucomicrobiales; family Akkermansiaceae; genus Luteolibacter. Next base: position 4,187 of record JAYWAR010000233.1, read on the forward strand.
CGAGGTTATAGGTTTCAGTGTAAGGTCGCGAGGCATTGGGATCGGCCTTCAGCGCGGCGATGGCCCCTGCTAGGGTAAGGTCTGGCTGCGGCGAATAGGCGAATACCGCCGATTGTAAGGCCAGCAAGAGTGCTAGTGCGATGCGAGTGGCATTTGGGTTTTTAATCATCATAAAATAGATCGATTATTGGCTCACTTTGAGACGGACAAACTGCTGACCTCCACCAACGGGAAGGGTGACAACGACATGATCGGATGGACTGCCGGGAGTGATGGTTACGATCCCGGCGCTGGTCGTCGGAATGACCACCGGAGTCCAGCCAGTTAGATCACTGCCGTATTCGACGACCTGAGTGGTGGAGGTCTGCGCCGCGTCGCTACGGTCATACTCGAACACCCAGTCGGAAGCCGGCTTCGTGAACGTCGGCAGGATCGACTGCAAGCAAACCATTGGCGCACCGCCGAGGGCGAATTCCATCAGGTTGGAAATACCATCGCCGTCTGGATCAGCCGAAGGGCTGTCATTGACGCCGGGCGTGAGACCCTGAGCGGCTTGAGTTGCCCAGGATTGGTAAGTCACTCTATCCACCGTCAAGATACCATCCACATAGTTAATGCTATAGTTACCTACAGCAAACGTGCCACTGGTAGCGGTGCTGGGTGTGATTGGGTAGGACGCAACAGCCGCCGCCGCGCCGCCGCCGGTGCAGGTGAGTGTCACTGAACCAATCGTTTCACTATTTTGCAGGCCGCTGCTGGTAAACAACGTGCTGCCACTGCCGAAGTTCACGGTCTGGCC
>JAYWAR010000234.1:0-4984 GCA_043782285.1 Akkermansiaceae bacterium
GGAAGTCGATCAGGCGCCCCCCAAAACCACCGGTCTAAAATCTGCCAGCGGCCAGCCCCTTTGGCACCCCGACGCCTGCTGCCGCCTTAACGAAATCTCTATATAAACTTCATTCCAGAAGTTAGCGCACTTGCTCGATCCCTTCTGGAACTTGAATTTTACTTTGAATCGATCCGTCAGGCTGCTTGTCATGACGGACCCGAATCGGTCCTTTCGGTGTCGGATAAGAACCTTCCGCCCACGCCAAGCCACCTAGATGTGGGATAATTTTGACCTTGCTGCAGCCCGGCGCAAGCGGGATCACCCCAAGCACGTTGGTACTCAACCAAGCGGTCGGTCCACCCGCCCAACCATGGCAAAAACTATGCCGAAAACCGCGATAACAGAATGCCCCGAAATCACCATGAAGGTCTTTTTTTCCCGGCACAACCGGTTCATCGATACGTCCCGCGCCCTTGGTCCACGCAAGATCGAAATCTTCCCAAAAAGTCGTCGCTCCGAAGTCCAACATTCCACCCCAGTATTGGCGAATGAAGTCGAGCCCGGTATCGAAATCTCCCGCTTTCGCTAACGCATTTAAAACATAAAACCCATAAAACGTGCTTAAATCAGCAACTCCATTTTTTTTGAGCACATCATTCGAAACAGTCGCCGAGTCGCGGAATCCCGCGATCGAGAGTAACGCGGCAGGTGATTTTCGGCCACTGGACTCGGGAACATGCTGCCGTAGCCGCTTGACCGTAGCAGTGCAGAGTTCAACCATTTCTGGATCACCGAGAATTGCATTCAGCCGTGCGCCGCTTTCCATAGTTAGAGTTAGCATCGCTTGAAGGCCCTCATGGACCGCCATCGGATTTTCCGAAGTTGGCCAGTCGAGAAAGCGCATCCCATCCAGTTGTTCCCGACCCTCCTTATCAACATAAGTGGTGAGACGCTTGAGCAGAGCTGTTAAATAAGGTTGCTGCTGCTTCAGATAGTCGAGATTACCGTGGTGAAGGTACCATTCCTCATGAATTAAAATCCACCACATGGAATAAGAGCTAATGCCATTCATCCACTTACTGACGGGAGTGACATCGCGAGTCATGTCGAGACTTTTTGGCACCACCTCGTTGTAGCCGAAAACACAGTTGATCACACTCACTTCCGGATGCATATCACCTAACCAAACGAGCCGATCGCGTTTAATCCCATCCCACAAGTAGTCCTGCATGTTGAGATGGACCGTATAAGCACCCGTTTGCCAAATTTTGTTAAGCCGCTCGTCAGAGCACTTGAAGGAGCCGACGTAAGGAATATCGCGAATGCTTAAAACCGCACGAACTTGACTCAGTTCAACCTTGAGTTGCGGATCTGTATTGTCGATTCGGACAAAACGAAAACCACTCGGCCCAATCGTAGTTTTACCGAGCCACGGGAGTTTGACCACTTGGTCGCGCAGGGCATGATCATTTTGCGCTCCACGCTCGCCGAGCTCAGCCATCGTTTCTGCCACCGATTCGCCAAAACGAATTCGGACGGACGGCATATTCTTGCTGTCAGTGATTGGGGTAAACAGCTCGACCGAGCCAACGATTTCGAGGCCGAAGTCGATCACCAGTGCGGCACCCGGTTTGATGATCAATGGTGGCAGCGGCTCGACCAACACGGCTTGGCCGCTGTGGGGCTTGGGCAGATTTTCGGAGTTTTCAATTCCTTGCGCGGTCTGCCAGACGATGCGTTGCGGCGCAATCAGATACGAGGTCAAGGCACTCTTCTGTGCCAACGCCGCGAGCTCAGCAGGCAGCGCTTGACATGCAAAAGCCACCGCCAAATTGACGGCAGCCAGTAAATAGAAAAATTTCATCGATCCAATAATAGCTGAATTTAAAGTAGGCTGCAGGTTAATAGAAACCTGCAGCCGTCAACCCGATACTCAATGCCCGCCTGAGGTTCCTTTGATATAAGTACCCACTCCAATGATGATCGTAGAAAGAATCAAAGTTAGGATTCCCACCCCAATTAAACGGAGAGCCTTTTTGCTTGAGCCTTTCCATTCGTGGAAAATCCACCCCCACATGGTACTAAAAATGATAATACTCGCCATGTGCAAAGTCCACGATGCGAACCCGAATTTGCCCATTTGAGTTTCACCCATGGTGTAGAAGAAAAATTGAAAATACCAAGTCGTTCCGGCTAATGCAGAAAACAAGAAATTTCCAAGCAGTGGAATCCGGTGGTCAAGCGAATCTGCGAGAGTGCCTGCCCGTTTGGCCATTTCCTCGGCAGGTGCATCGGTAACATTTTCAATCGCGCTGTGATCTTCGAGATGTGCAGGATGACGTTGCCGGGTAGCGAGGTATTCATAGCCACTGCGATTCTTGATATTAAGTCCGACACACCAAATGAAGTTCGTCGCAAACCCGCCCAACATGACCACAATCAATTTCGGCAGACCTGACCAAATTTCCGGGGTTCCTGCAGCGATTGAAGCCACTCCAATCGGATTACCCGCAGTCAACCCAAAGCTGAAGCAGGCACTCATGATACCCGAAAACGTGGCTACCAGAATGCCCTTCTTAAAGCTGAACTCGGCAATCGCCTTCACCTTATCAGCCGCAGACATTTCTTTTTCCTTGGCGGCTCCAGCCAAGGCCGCAATGAAAATTCCCAACAAACAAACTCCGACACCCAGCAGAGTCACTTGCCCTGCGGTGCTCGAAGCAATCTCAGAGATCGATTCTGCCACCGGAATGCTTGGAAAAAACAGTTTGAAAATCGGCGGTAGCAAAGTGCCGAAGGCAGCACAATAGCCAAGAGCAACCCCCATTCCTAACGACATCCCGAGGTAGCGCATCGCTAAACCAAAAGTGAGTCCACCGGTGCCCCACAACGCTCCAAACAAGAACGTCCATCTCAGCGTGGATCCCGACTGACTGCTGAGCACCCCAAAAACATCCTTAGTCAAAAAACTGGCGAGCAGCAGCGGGCAAATGATCCACGAAAAAAATCCGCCGACCAACCAATAGGTCTCCCATGACCATTTCCGAACCCCTTTGTATGGCACATAAAAACTCCCCGAGGCGAGGCCGCCCAGCCAATGAAAGATCACGCCGAATAATGCATTTCCCATATAATGATAAGTTGGATTTTTGGATTGAGATAAATAGCTTCTTTAGGCGCGTTTACTGAGGACTGCGCTTTCGTATTGTTTGACATCGCTCAGCCAATCGCTACCGACAGGAACATTTTGCGCTTCGCAATAAGCATCCCAAACTGCGCCCCATGGCAAGCTCTTGCTTTCCTCCATCAAGGCGAGCCGAGTGGTATAATCTCCAGCCTCTTCGGCGTCACGCAAAGCGGCAGGCTCCAACAAAGCCAGCAACAGCGCTTTAAGCGTGTTGCGTGTCCCGATGGTCCACGCCGCGATTCGGTTGATGCTGGCATCAAAGAAATCAAGACCAATGTGGGTGCGCGCGAGCAGCTTATTTCGAACTAACTCGGCGGCGATCGATTGGAGCGCATCGTCTAGCGTGACCACATGATCACTGTCCCAGCGCACACCGCGGCTCACATGAAGTAAAATTTCTGGCACATACATCAGCACCGAAGTGAGCTTGTCAGCAATCCCTTCCGTCGGGTGGAAATGGCCCGCATCTAAGCAAAGTAACATCTGATTTTTGATGGCATAGCCCATGTAAAACTCATGTGAGCCGACCACATAACTTTCACTACCAATGCCAAACAGCTTGCACTCAACCGCGTCAAGCAGGTGTTTAGGGTTGAGTTTTTTGGCGAAAACTTGATCCAGCGAGTCTGCTAAGCGCTGACGTGGGGCCAGCCGGTCCACGGGCGTGTCTTTATAGCCGTCCGGAATCCACACGTTCGTGACCGTCGCCGAGCCAAGCGCCTCGCCCATCACCGCACCAATTTCACGGGAGGCAATGCAGTGTTCGATCCAGAAATCACGGATCGCCTTATCAGGATGAGAAAGGGTGAAACCATCTGCGGACTTCGGGTGAGCAAAACAAGTAGGATTGAAATCCATCCCCATACCATTGGATTTTGCCCAATCCATCCAACCGGCGAAATGCTCCGGCTGAATTTCGTTGCGATCGACTTTTTTGCCACCGAACTCGCCGTAGAACGCATGGAGATTCAAGCGATGCTTCCCTGGGATCAAGGCCAGTGCTTGGTCGAGGTCGACACGCAGTTCATCTGGGGTGCGGGCTTTACCGGGGTAGTTACCCGTAACTGCGATCCCACCACTGAGTCCTTCGCCGGAATCTTCAAATCCGCCGACATCGTCGCCCTGCCAGCAATGCAACGAAATCGGGATTCCGGCGAGCTTGGCCATGGCAGCTTCGGTATCCACGCCTAGGTCAGCGTATTGGGCTTGAGCGAGCGTGTAGGACTGAGAGATAGCTTTTGAGGATTTAGACATAACTGGAGTAATCTTGCGCATTTTGCAAGGAATCCTGCCGAAAAACCTCCACTGTTTGGCCAAAAACAAGCACGATCCCGCCAGTGAAACGGATTCTTAAAAACGACGAGTGGTTTCATCCCGATGGATTTCCAATCAGTGTCGAGCGAAGGGAGCCGCAAGAATTGTTTGAATCTCACGCCCACGAGTTTACCGAACTGGTGATCGTAACTGGCGGGAAATGCTTACATCTCAGTGGCAATGAGACGTGGGAACTCAGTGCAGGCGATGTATTTGTCATCGCCGGGCCGAGGGAACATGAATACCGAGATTTGATGGATCTTAGATTGGTCAACATCCTCTATCAGCCGAGCCAACTGAAGCTAGGACTGTTGGACTTACCGTCAGTCGCCGGATACCACGCGCTATTTACTTTGGAGCCGTCATGGCGCTCACGCCAAGCGACCAAGGACCGGCTACATTTGAATCTCAAGGAAATGGCGCAAGTGAACGCTCTGGTAGATCGATTGGAAGTCGAGTTACTGGCCCGCGAGCCTGGCTTTGGTTTCATGGCCACCGCTT
>JAYWAR010000235.1:0-4984 GCA_043782285.1 Akkermansiaceae bacterium
AAACCGCCGGATCCCATTGCTCGATCAAGGCCACCAGCAAATGTGCGGGCTTCAAACGTCCGCTATTTACCGGGACGATTGTCGATCCCTGTTCGAAGACCACCCGCAAGGCCGGACTCCAGTGCAAGGGCCGGGCAAACTTCCCCGAACGCTTCCCAAGCTCCGCCCGGATCGCCCGCCGCAGCAGCTTGGGCGAGAGTCCAACGCTGGAAAATGCCTCCCGCACTTCCAGAAAATCCTCCTCCACCTGTCCTTCCATCGCCTGAAGCTCGGGGCTGCCCGCTTTCAGCAAATCGGAAACCGACACCTCCACCGCTTTGCAAACGCCCATCCAAAAGTGCGCGAGTCCGATCTCGGAAAAACCCGCATGCGCGGCCTCCGCCTCGGCGAGGCTCCAGGAGATGTCGATGGATGGAGATGTCATAAATCGAAAATAGGTTTAGGGCCCATCACATCCGAAGGAACGACCAGCTGAAACATCGGCTCCAGTAATTTGAATCTCCAACCGATTGAAGCCTTCTTGAGTTTGGGGCTGATGTCATTTGTCGCTAGACTTCCTACATGTAAACCAAGCGCAAGATAATCCATATCGTGAAAATCATGCTCGATCCTTTCCCGACTGCATCCCAGTTCAACATCTGGATACCTCCTCCGAAAGACCAGACTCTGTAGAGCTACTGCCTGAATAAATCGGAAAGTAAACCATGCATGGTCAAGTTTCTCGGCATGACGGAATTCCATCTTCTTGGCAATGATTCTAATCCTCTCAGGATCGCGAAGCAGCTTACACAAGTTCGTAAAATCAGCCTCGGATCCAGCAGTCGAAGCCAACTCAAACAACGTGAATCCGACAGGATCGGTTTTCATTATTTCATCCCAAAGAGCCAAAAATGGTTCAACCGATTCCTTTCTGTACTGATCTGCCGCCTCCTTTTCGGCAAAACTTGGTTTCCAACTTGGTGACAAGACATCCCGATCCACGCAAAAACGGGCAAGTTCTGCTGAACAACACGGCTCGCCATTATCTTTTTCACTGCTCAATAGCGCTTCCTTATCAACCCAACGGAATTCATCTAATCCAACGAGCGTGTGAAACATCTTCACATGATCTGTTGTGAGCACCTCATAGTGAAATGCTCTTGGGGCCAATAGTGTTCTTTCTCTTGATAGCTCGGATAACCGTGTGCCACTGATCGCTTGCGCGAAACTCTTGTCGATTACTAAGGGAGGTGCATGAGTTTGGATGTTCATCGTAGTTCTACGGTAAGATCATTAGTTGGTTTTTGTTAACGCTCGTCTTCTTCTTGGATGCCTGGCGAATCCAGGAATATCACCGCTCATCAATAAGTATCGCTTAGCATCATCCAATCGATGTTCGTGAATAGCGACCTCAGCCTTAGCCATCAGCCGCTCAAACCTCGCGGAATCTTGCGCGAAGTCTTCGCCGGAAATCGGCGGAGCAAGAACCGGACTCAATTTACGCTGAACGCTAAGATCCCACAAACGTTGAATTTCCGAAAATTCGTGTGACCCGGCAATCTCGCGGGCCTTTTCTAAACTTTCGGATGCATCCCCGGGGCGTCCGCCTAAATTCAAAAGACAAGCGCGATACAGCCATGGCCGATACTCGCCAAGATCGAATTGGGTTACCTGTTCCAAGCGATCAAGAAACGGCAGTGAAACTTTACGGGTCGAAAAATAGCCGAGCAAGGCTGAATTGAAGTTCGACTCGGGGTGGTGTGGATCGACGGTCAACGCTTCATCTAGCAATCGATGCACTTCGGGAAGATCGCCGAGATCAAAGCGGGAAACCGCTCGGTTGTTCAACGAGTCCGCCGAAGTCAATTCAAGATCCGGCTTGCTGGCTGGACACGGTTCCCCAAATAGTTCTTCGTAACACTGACAGATTCTTTCCCCGATCTGTCCGAAATCCGAAATTCGCGCATCTGGTGTGAACCGGAAGCACTCACCGAGCAACGACGCAAACGAACCCGACAATGGCGGAATTCGGTATGCCTTCCCTCCGCCCTCCATGAACTCATTAAGGACAGCCCCGCAGGCTGCACCGCTTGCCCAAGTCACGCCTCCCGTAAACATGGCGAGCATGGACGCTGCCCAACTCCAAACATCGGTTGCCGGCGTTAGAGTCTTGCCACTAATCTGGTCGGGCGAGGCGAACACTACGGTCAACCCAGCAGCCTTGATATCTGGCTTGGACGGACGGAATGCTACCGCCAAGCCGAAGTCTGCAATCTTGGCCGTGCCATGCTCTGTCAGAAGCATATTGCCGGGTTTCACATCACAATGGATCAATCGTGCTTTGTGCGCTCTGGCCAAACCCCATGCAGTCGATGCCGCGATGGTGAGAAAACGGGACAGGCACTCGTTCTCCTCTCCCCTATAAAGCTCCCGCCGTTGAATCGCATCCTGGAGACTTCCACCAGGTAAGTATTCGGCGACCACACAGGGAAGGCCTTGAATTTCACGACTATAGTAGCACGTTGCAACAAAAGGGTCCAGGCCAAGCGACGCCCAAGTTGCGCACTCTAACCTGAATTCACGGACTTGGTTCTGAGACTCTAGGAATTCTGACCGCGGGTGTTTAATTGCGACATCTATATTCCAACCAAGATGTCGAGCCCTGTGAACCAACCCCATGCCGCCTCCGCCGAAGGTTTCCTGAACTTCATAAAGACCTTCAATAACATATCCAATATCAAACATTATCGTCCTTTTTCCTTCCGCGTCCAAATATCTCTAAAAACTCTTCTTGTGTGGCTTCTCTGAAAATCTGTTCAGCTCGGACATTACCAGGATCTTTATCCATCAATAATTTCGCGTCGCTGGACGCATCAGCATAGCGTCCAGCAAGCAAGGCTGCTTCAGCCTTCAACTCAAGACCAAGTAACTCAGTTTTGGGAATACGCATTAACCGATTGGCATCTTTAGCCAGTTGTTCATGATCTCCCAGTGACTTACGGCAAAAGGCGCCCCATGACAACGCTTCCACACACGCGTGATCCTTTACCAATCCAAGCGAGCCATCCATAGAACCATCTTTAAAGCGTCCCAAGTAGTAATTACAGCAACTTCTCAACGCAAAATCATTGGCGAGAACATCGACATTCAGATCGATCACGTAGCTGATTTCCCGGATCGCCGAATCCCAACGCTCCTCTTTTTGGCTTTCGTATGCACGCTTCCTATAAATACTCGAAGCTTCGTTCTTGTCAGGTGTCCGGATTTTATGGATTACGGCGATGGCTAAATTTCTTAGTTTAGCATCGTCAGAAAGAGCAATTCCCCGCTTTTTTTCAATTCCAGCAACACCCAATATGCGCTTAAATACTGAGGGTGGCTTTACGACGGGGGCTGTTTCATCATAATGTGAATACCATGGAATCTTGGCTCGCTGGTATTCCACAGACGTGATCGGTGAAGAAGGGGGATCAAACCCGGTGATTGCCTTATAGGCGAGACTATTAACAAGATGGATCGTAAGACTTCGCCTCCGTTCGGTGTTCCACGTTTCTACGCCGTAAGTGTCCTTTTGAATCTGCTGCTTGATGTTGCCACCTGCAGCGATTCCCATGGAAACCTCCACCTCCCGATAGCCTCCACCTGAAGCCGGAGACGACATAAGAACCGGCGGCTGTTTCCAGTATTCCTCAATTTGCCTTATCCATTCATCAACAGCCGGGTCTCGGTCTGGAAATCTGCCGGAAACGGATTCAAAGGCCACAATTTGGAATCCTCCGAATTCCTCCTCATCCGTGATTTGGGACTCAATGGTGTAGCCCTGACCGAGAGGCATCGCTACAAATTGTCTAACTACGCCAGGCCCAGAACAAATTCCATCGAGCCAACTCTGATTCGGTATCACGAGGTAGTCCTGATTTTGAGCGGAAAGTGCTTCGTTGTAGGGTTTACCCGAGATCGCGTTGATCTTTCCCACACAAACTTTGGCGATGGTTGGATGCCAAGTGGGTCCCTCAAATTGAAGGAAGAGAGCTTCCTTTTGATAGAGCGGAATGAAGAATCCGCCATCGAGAAGCCACTTTGCCGGAACCTTCTCCGCGTAGTCCTCAACCCGATGAATGGGGAATCTGCCTAGTCCGGCGGGCAAAGGATAATCGCGGCCATCTTCGGGAATCCTGAGGGTACGATGGAATGAGATTCGGGTGAAGCGACCTACTCGAATTTCATCAAATGATTCGTTTCCAGAGACTTTATCTAAGCAGATTTCCAAAGCGTCAGAGTTCATGAGATTTCAATTTGTGGTGTTTTGATGAGAGGAAGAATGTGGGCGAGACTCCCACACTCCTTGAATACGGTTGAGGTGGAAAATCGTCAACTTGGGGGCGGAAGACGGGAGGCGAGACACCTTCCGGACGGACTGCGGCGGGACGCCACGGCCACTTTTAGGCGGATATGCCGGACTGGTACGGCGGATTTCGAATCCGTCAGTCATGAGATTCTCCTTGTTTTGGGGATTCGGGCGGAAGGTCGCCAGCCAGCTCGGCTTCGATTTCCTCGATGGTAGGCAGACTGCCGCGCAGTTCCTCGGGGAGGGATTCGGTGAGTTGGGTCTGCCAGGCGGCGACGGCGATGGATTGGTCCAAGCCGCGCAGGGCATACTCGGCGACGAGCTTGTTCTTTTTTCGGGAGAACGTGGTGGGAGCTTGGCGCGTGGATCTTATGCGATTCATTGGCGGCGCGACAGGAATGTCGCGACTCCTTATTGCGGTCATTTTGCCGGGAGCTTTGCGGTTTTGCGGCGGGTGTGTTTCTCGGGAGTTGCGGGTTGCAGATTCTTTCGGACCGGATGAATTGGCAACGAATGCTTGGCCTTGCGTTCGGCAGCGGCGTGGGCCTTGGCCCAAGTAAAGAATTTACCGAGGTCGCCGTCGAAATCGGCGGCAACCGCCGCTCTGGCGTCGCGGACTTCCTGAACGATGGTGTCTTTCATAGCTGAGGTTTGGTG
>JAYWAR010000236.1:0-1755 GCA_043782285.1 Akkermansiaceae bacterium
AGTCTGCACCCACGCACAGGTCCGCCGCTGGAAACCGCTGAAAATCCACAGCCCTCACGAAATCTCAAGAATGCCGATGACCAGAGTCGCCCGATCCGCAATCCCCTCCCCCAGAATCCGCCCGACAATCTGCCGATGGCGCGGGACGCCGTTAGACACCTTGCTGAAAAGCCCGTGAAACACCCAAACGGAGCCGATCAGAATTGTGAGTAATTTATGGAAGCGATCGTTCATGTGAGGTGCAATCCGTAGTTAAAGAATCTTCTAACCACAGAGTGCACGGAATACACGGAATGAAGAAACAGAATTTTTGTTGCAGGAGGGAAGTTTTGTCATGCCGCTAGATTACGAATCATTGTCAGAACTTTTACGCGGCTTCCCCCACGCTGTGTATCGATGGCGAAATTTTTAGGTGTGCCATCAAACGATTCCTAAGCCGAGATCTTGGACCACTTTGCGAAATTTCGTTTCATGGGCTGTCGGCACGACGAGTCCGCTCGGGCCGATGCGAAAACAGAGATTTAAAAGTTCCTTCCGAGATGCCACTTGATCGGCGGTTTGGCTGTCCCGGCAATGGTAAAGATGCGCATCGCCCTGTCGGCGGAGGGCGGTGCCGTCACTCTCGCAAGATCTGAGAAAGTCTTCCACGCTCTGCGGCAGTGGTGGGTCGCCACCGGTTTGGAGAAAGGCCGCGAAGTCACGGGCACTCCTTCCGCGTTCGACGGCGTTGATCGCCCGTTCGCGGTCGAGTTGCCAACTCAGATCGCTCACGGGCTGCGCCCAGGTTTCTAGCAGCAAGCGGTCGGCGGGTGTCGGGTGGCCGGAAACTACTTCGATGCTCAGGATCGAAGAAACGGATAGCCTGAGTGAGGTAGCCGGGCGCGACGCTTTAAAATCGTCGTTTAGTCCCAGGCAATAAGCTCCCAGATTGGTGATACGGAACGCTCTGAGACCATCATAGCGAGAGAGCCATTTCATATCATCCGCTCCCCACTGGTCGCGGAAATCGTTCCTTGCATCTGCTGGGTGAACATAGGCGATGTCGATCAGTCCCAAGGTCGCGGCATATTCAAAAAGCAGCACGAGGAGGTAGCGGAACTGAAGGATGTTCCATCCGCCATAGCCATCAAATCCCAGATTTCCATACTTCGCCTCACCCAGGTAGAGTCTCCACGGATCATGGGTGATCTGAAATTCACGGCCCGTTGCCACCATGTAGTTAGACAACGCATCCGCCTCGATCCACTCGCCCACCGGGCAGTCGGTCAAGGCGGAGACAAGCTCCTCCCGGCGCGGCGGCTTGGCCGTCATGTGTTTTTTCGCGAATTGACCTTTGATGTCGTTGACGCGGTTGAATTCGTCGTAGGCCGAATTGCTAAGCCATTTGCGCCAGACATCCCGGAGGGTCTCGTGCGGAGCCTGCCGCAGCGCCTTGATGCCGGCAGGTGATAGTTTCGACATGGATCCACTGCTTGAAATCAAGCGGGCATTCCGCAGCAGCAGCGCCCAAGCGACCGGTTTGATGAATCCAATTTCCTGTTCATCATCCCATTTTTTAGGCGCAAATGCGACTTCCGGCGGGTAGAAATCCCCGCCTGTCAGGCATTCGATGATTCTAGTGCTCCCGGCGGCAGAAGGCATTCCGGTTTTCTCACTCGCCTTGAAATTCCCCTGCTCCGCCAGATGCAGCATCGCAGTGAGATCTGCCAATGAATCATTCTCAGTTAGACGCACGATCAATCCGTCTTGTTCCTT
>JAYWAR010000237.1:0-13674 GCA_043782285.1 Akkermansiaceae bacterium
CGCGATGTTGAAACCCTGCTTGAAAAGTGAAGCTCTGAAAGGCCGGGAAGATTTTCGTGAGGCGCTGGCTTCGTGGTTTTCGGTAAATGGGCAGGACTATCCGTGGCGGCGAACTCGGCAGCCGTATGCGATTTTAGTATCCGAGGTAATGTTGCAGCAGACGCAGATTGCGACGGTGCTGGGTCGAGGATATTACACGCGATTTCTGGAAAGTTTTCCAGATTTGGAGTCCCTCGCGATGGCCACGGACGAGCGTTTACTCAAAGCGTGGGAAGGCTTGGGATATTATCGGCGGGCGAGGTTGCTGCGAGAGACGGCGCGGGCGGTGATCGCAGAGCATGGAGGGGAATTTCCACAGGCGATCAAGAGTTTGATGGCGTTGCCGGGAGTAGGGCGCTATACGGCGGGGGCCTTACGAGCGTTTGCATTTGATTTATCGGCGGCGGTGGTGGATGGCAATGTAGCGCGGGTTTTGTCACGACTGATGGATTTTTCTGCTGCGGTGGATGACACTGCAGGGCTGAAGCAGTTGTGGCAATGGGCGGAGGTTTTGGCGGATCCCGCCCGCGCGCGAATTTACAATTCGGCGTTGATGGAACTTGGCCAAAAAATTTGTCGGCCGGGGGTGCCGGATTGTTTAAGTTGTCCGGTGGCAGGATTTTGTAGAACCCGCGAGCCAGAACGCTTGCCGGTAAAGCGCCAAAAAACCGTAATCACTGCCGTGGATGAGCATGCATTGTGGCTGCGCGATCTTCAGGGGCGGCTGTTGCTCCACCGCGAGGCCGGAAAACGGCGCGAAGGTTTGTGGAAATTGCCAACGCGCGAGGCTTCGCAAATCGCTAAATTGCCGGTGCTCGATGAGCATCGTTACACCATCACTCGCTATCGGGTGACCTTGCGGGTACATGACGGTGCGGCGCTGGCGGAGGCTTTCGAAACCGCTGAGCATGAGGTCTGGCAGGAGGCTGAAGCGGTTCTGGCTTTGGCGATGCCCTCGCCATTTCGGCGGGCGATCGAACGATTGTTGGCGGAAGGGTAAAAACGAGTGTGACGAATTTGAATAACTGTGGTTTAATCGAGATTCATGGAAAAATTGGTCAGGTGGTCGGGACTTTTGTTGGTCGGGTATTTGGTGCAGTCATGCACCGTCGCCCCCCCGCCTGATTTGGTAGCGCCCGGACGCTTGACCCGCAAAATTGTCGCTGAGCGTGTGAGTGCGGTGGTGGTGACCGAGCGCAGTAGCCTCGCGCGCTGGGTGAAGCGGGATTTTTCGACGAGCCATGCGCCTGGCGATGCCGACGGCGGCTCGGCGGCACCAATCTCTGGAGATGGTTATTTTCTCACTGCCGACCACGTACTTTCGAGGATGGCCGGGCGTAACGTGTTCCTTATTTGCAGCCAAGGTGGGCATTTGGTGCCAACCAAAGCTCGCGTGGTTTGGCAGTCCAAAAGTGCAGATCTCGCCTTGTTGCACATCCCCGTGAAAACACCTTATTATTACCAATGGACTCCACCGGAAAGTTGGCTGGCGGCAGGCAATGGGGTAATCCATGGCGGGATTTCGACGGGATTTCGACCGGGTGGTGGTAAACTTAGCACCGCGCTTGCACCCGAAACCTGGTTTACCCTGACCCGCAAATTTAAAATTGATATTCCATTACAGCCCGGCGATAGCGGCGGACCGGTGGTAGATGCTTATGGTCGCTTGGTGGGAATCAATTCAGCGGTTGAATTTTTGGTGCCGATGGAAACTGCGTTTTTCATGGATTCCGAGGGCAACCGGCCAAATACCCGGTTCATGGATCGCTTGATCCAAAAAGATCGTGCTCAAATTCGTGGGCAAAACTCCACCGTGGAATAAGCGATGATCGCGATTGATCAAAAAGCGCGGTTGCGGCAGTTGCTGGCAATCTTAGTTGCGGGGGTGTTGACGACGGCTTGCAGCCAGCTCGGCGACTCGCAGATGGCGGCAGCAGCCAAAGATCAAATCATGTTGGTGAGAGATCAGCCGCCCTCGTTCGGATTCCAACGTTTGACGGCTCATTTCCGCGCCTACCCTGAGATGGGAGCTTTTGTTGCCAAGCGTGGTTTGCCGAATTTTCTAGCAGAAACGGGCAATCGCCAAAGTCAGTATTTTATTCTCTACTATCTCAAGAGCCGTCAGGCATTTGCATGTCGGACTGGCAATGGAAGTCTGGCGCAGCTTGAGTTTGCGGGACCATACCCGATTACCGATCGCGAGTTCCGCTTGTTGGATGGATTTCGGCGGGATCCCAGTCGGACTCCAGCACAGTGGTGAGGCGGGGGCCTAAATTTTCCTGAAATCCCGGCAACTTCCTTCTTGCTTCGAATATCTGGCTTGATAAATTATGGATCAAGCACTTCGAAGAAATTCGGTGGGCTTATACCAAACGGGGCACTTGCCCCAACCCATAAAAAAATACCTAAAACCATGAAAACTACCCATCAAATGCGTCATGGCTTCACCCTCGTGGAGCTTCTGGTCGTGATTGCGATTATTGCCACGCTCGCCGGAGTCGCCACGCCAGTGATTCTCAATGCTCAGAAAAAAGGGGCAATGGCCGAAGCCATTTCGAACTCAAAACAGATTGGAATCGCCCTCTTCACCTTTGACCAAGACTACGGCAGTTATCCGAGTGATGCGACCGCGACTGCGGTTAGAGACAATAACCCAGCCACGGATCTTGCTTTAGGCACGACCAGTTCAAACGATTATTTCCGGCAATTGATTGCTGCCGGGGCGATTGATTCTGAAAAGCCGTTTTATGCTAAGGCGCCCTATACCAAAAAGCCGGATAGTGCGATGGTCGGTGTACAAGCTTTGGCTGCGGGTGAGGTTGGCTTTGCCTACATCATGGCCACAGCCACTGAAGCTCTTAGCAGTTCGGGTAATTCCGGTCAGCCTTTGCTGGCAGCTGCGGTTTACAACGCAGCGACTGACGGCACCTTTGATCCCGATATTTATGATAAAAAAGCGGTGGTGTTTCACATTGATAATAGTGCCACGCTGCAAACGGTTCGGGTAAGTGACAAGAAAGTCAGTGTCGGCAATGGTAAAACCCTGTTGGATAATGGTACTGGTACTGTGTGGGGAACTGGTATTACCCCTGCGATTAAGGCTCCGCTTAAATCTTCTGGTGCATAATTGGTTGAATTAAATTTCAAACCGGACGATCCTTAGGGATCGTCCGGTTTTTTGTTGCCCGGGGCAGAATCGTGGACGAAAGATTTGTAGCCACTATGTCAGAGCCAGAAATCAAGCCATCGCGGGCATTTTTGCCCTATCCCGTTTCGACGCTTAGCCCGCCGATTTTACCGAATGACCTCACGTCGTTCAAATCCCGGGGGATTTCCCAAGTGGAACGCGACCTTCAGCAGAAACTCCAAGAAATCCGTGAAACTTACCTTGCGACGATCGATCATTTCAACTGGAACAAATTGGTCTATGAGGCGGATATCCAGTTTGAGCCGATTATCGGTGGCACATACCATCTTTACGAAATGCGCGGGCGCAAAATGCTCTCGATGATCGGCCCGGATGAGTGGCCGCAAAAACACTTGGCGAGCGTAAGACTCAACATGGACCGCCAGTGGAAAATCGTCACCACCGGCGAGGGAGTCGATTCCCGCGAACTTTTCGGCAGCGTGGAGCGATAGCAGGCGGTTCAGCGCCGATCCAAGAGCCCAGCAGCGTAGGCTTGGAAGACTCGGGCGATTTCGTCGCGGACTCGGCGGAAGACGTGCATTTGTTGGTCTTCGCTGCCGCTGGCGTGGGCGGGATCGTCAAAGCCCCAGTGGTGGCGATTCATTTGGCCGGGGAACAGCGGGCAGACTTGGTCGGCATTGCCACAGACGGTGATCACAGTTTGAATCTGGTCCGCGAGAAAACTGTCGAGGTGCTTGGAGTGGTGACTGCGGATGTCGATACCGATTTCTGCCATCGCCCGGATTGCGAGCGGGTGGACGTAGCCAGCGGGTTTTGAGCCGGCGCTGGCGACGCAAAAATCGGAGTTAAGGGCGGCACGCAGGAGCCCTTCTGCAAGGTGGGAGCGGCAACTGTTGCCGGTGCAGAGGATGAGAATAGTAGGTGTTTGCATGAGCGGAATTAGGGAATGCGGCGGCCACGTACTGCGATGCAAAGTGGCACTGCGATCAGCGCTCCTAGGATCGTCGCGACCGGGTAGAGCCAGAGAACTTGGAAGTTGCCGCTGAGGATAGCGGGGGCGAGTGAGCGAGCTGGATTCATGGAGGCTCCGCAAATCGGCCCGGCGAACATCGCTTCTAAGGTGATGATCGCACCGATGGCGATACCTGCGGTGGCACCTTTTTCCTTGGCGCCCTCGGAAACACTTAAAATCACCAACATCAGCATGGCAGTTAGGATCATTTCGAGGATGAAACTTTGTGTGACGGTGCCGCTAGGTAGCGTTGCACCGAGGTTACAGCTGTTAGGGAAAAGAAACTTCAGCAGTGCGCTGGCAGAAAAAGCGCCGCTGAGTTGGGCGACGAGGTAGCTTGGGAGATTTTTCCACGGGAAACGACCTGCTGCCGCGAAGCCGATGCTTACCGCCGGATTCAAATGCGCGCCACTGACGTCGCCGAAGGTGTAAATCATCGCCAGCACGGTTAGGCCGAAGACCAGTGCAATTCCAGCGTGACCGATGACGCCGCCACTGAGGTGATTGACGACGATGGCCCCGGTGCCAAAAAAGACTAGGGCAAAGGTGCCGAGAAATTCTGCGAATGGCCGGTACATCATTTTAGGGGCAGCCGGTGGGACCGCAGCAAGGGGATTGGCTGCGGATTGCAGGCAGGCCGCAGAGTTCCGGGGCGAGGCACTCGGTGTGTTTGTTGGCAAGGATTAGCACCACCGAGTCTGCTAATAATTCGTAAGCACTCAGGGTGTATTGTGAAATCACGTGGTCTTGGTATTCGATTTCGACTGGCACGCTGTCGTCGGGCAGGATCGAGATTGCAAGATCGAGGATTGCAGCCATTTTTTCGGTTTCGATACGGTGTTGGAAGTCATCACCGACCCAAACTTGGAGCTGGCAGGTGGTGATTTCACGAAGTTTACCGCCGCAGTCGAGGAAGGTTTTGTGGAGTCGGGCGACTTCCGTGACGTGGAAGCAGGCTGGCACCGTGCCACCCTCGGGAAGGCGGAGGCGGAATGAGCGTTGGGGGTGCTGGCTGAGCAGGGACTTGAGTTCGGAGAGTTTCATGCGCGGTTACGAGTGAGAGAAACGGGCCCCGGACAGCAGCTGTTTTCGCGCTTGGTCAAGCGCAGGATCGATCTGGCGGCGTCACTTTGATGCAGGCTCGACTCGGCTTCAGGAAAAAATTTCCCGAGGGTGTTGATGAGTTCGCGGTAGCGAGCGGAGATGCAAAAATAGGTCCATTTTTCACACTTTTCGCTTTCGAGTAAGCCTGCTTTACGGATCACTTGAACGTGGCTGGAAATTGAAGATTGTGGCATTTCGAGGATGTCTGCGAGTTCGCAGACGCAAAGTGCCTCATCCAGTACAAGGCGAATGATCCGCCAACGGGTAGCGTCGGCTAAGGCCCGACAAAATGGAATTAAGGTTTCCGTCACGAGAATTATCGTAACGTCGAAGTTCGTTATGTCTAGGCCATTCTACAAATTCCCCAAATTCTCGGTGAGGGCCAGAATTTGCGCTAAGCTTTAAGGCTCCTCGACCGCGTCTTCAATCACTTCATCTTTGCCGACTGGAATTGCGCGGATTGCGCGGGGCTTTTCTACTGGGCTATCGACGGCTTGTAGCGGTGAAATTTCGTCGCCGCCAAGGCCTTCGTTGACATCCAGTGGTTTCACGGGAAGGGCTTTTAAGACCCCGCCAGCAGCTGGCAGCGTCGAGTTTTCAAGATCTCGTGGTACGGATTCGGGATCTCCACCGACTTTAGGGGTGTTTTCATCGACAACGACCAGGGCCTTCTTGGGCGGAATGATCTCGTCTTTGATGTCGTCTTTGATTCCTTCAAAAAACTTGCTGACCATCGGTGCTGCCATCCGCCCGCCAGAAACGACTTCTCCGGGATGCCCCTCATAAAGCACCGCAAAAGCGTAGCGTGGGTTATCGTGCGGTAAGAAACCCGCGAACCAAGCGAGCCGTTGCTCGCGTTCTTTTGGCCCCCATTGGGCGGTGCCGGTTTTACCGCAAAGCACGGTATAGCTGAGGGCCGCACCATGGCCGGTGCCGCCTGCAGAGTTGACCACATCGCGCATTCCATCATGGACGATTTCAACAGCTTTTGGGTCGATCCCAAGCCAAGTTTTCCGTTGTGGGACTGACGCTTGGATGACGCGGCCGCGCGTGTCTTGAATTTGGCGAATCAGTTGCAGTTTCGGCAAAGCGCCGCCGTTGGCGATACCCGCCATCGCTTGTGCGACTTGCAACGGCGAGGCCAGGAGGCTGCCTTGGCCGATCGAGAGGTTGGCGGTATCGCCATCGAGAATCCGGCGTTTTTCATTTTTTATCATCCATTCGTCGCTCGGGACCAGACCGGGGCTTTCACCAATAAGCGGCAACCCAGTGCGCTCGCCAAATCCGAGGCGACGGGAAAGGCTGAGGAATGCCGAAGGGCCAACATCGATACCCACTTGATAAAACCAAGTGTTGCAGGAGCGAGCGAGTGCCCGTTTGACGTTGATCGAGCCTTCAGGTATTTTGGTCCAGTTGTTGAAGGTCGCCCGGCCAATATTGATCGCGGCGGGACAGTAGATCTCGGAGGTTGCGGTCACTTTACCATCGTTGAGTGCGGCGAGTGCGACGATTGGTTTGAACGATGAGGCTGGTGGATAGGCCGACTGAAATGCCCGGCCAAAAAGCGGCTGGCTCGGGTCGACTTCAAGCGCTTTAAAGTCAGTTTCAAGGATTCCGGGGATGAAGCGGTTCAAATCGAAGGAGGGCCGCGAAGCCATCACCAGCACTTCCCCGGTCACTACATCAATGACTATGAAGGCACCCCGGCGGCAGCCATTGCGGAGGGTGTTTTCGGCGAGTTTTTGCCATTTAAGATTCAGGGTGGTGACGACAGTGCCGCCGGGACGTGGCCGTTTGACCTGCTCCTCTAGCCGTTTGTTGCCACTTTCGTCAAATAACAAGCGCTTCACTCCAGGTTCGCCGGTCAATTGGCTGTTAAAAATCTTCTCTAACCCCGAGCGGCCTTCGGATTCCTCCCACAGCGGTTCGTTGAAATTAATCGGGCCGGTGGGTAATTTACCGACGCTGCCCGAGTAGCCGACGATGTGGGCCGCAAGTTCGCCCTCCGGATAAAACCGCCGGTAAATCGGTTGCAGCACCAGACCGGAGCTAAGTTTGGCTTCGAGTGCCCGCGCTTCTTTCTCCCCGAGCTGGCCGGTCACTAACAAGGGCAACCAGCGCCGATTGCGGTAATGATCAAAAATTTCGGCATCCGATTTAGGGAGTCCATTTTTGACCAGTTTCTGGAGTGTCTCGAGCCGGGTCCGCGCCCAGTTGATGACAAACTCACGGTCGGCATTTTCAAATTGCCGGAACTGCAGCGCGACCTGATAGGCTACTTGGCTTTGGGCGATCGGTGCGCCTTCACGGTCAACGATTTGGCCGCGTGGAGCTGGGATTTTCAATGTGATCGCTCGCGCATCCTTGCGGGTACTGATGGCTCCGTCTGCCGCATTGAGCGTCGCTGGGACCTCCGCTGAAACTGGGTTGGCAGGTAGGCTCGGCACGGGTAAATTTTGAGCATAAAGCGGCACTGTCACGAGACACGAAACCAGCGAAAGTCGGCGAAAGGAGGTTTTAATCACCATTGGGATTCGCCACGCTAGGTCCGGATTTCGCTCAAGGCAACGCCCAATCCCACGCGGATGGCAGCCATTTTGCACTGCTTGGCGTGCCGGAAATCGCGGCACGCACCGCACTTGTCGCCAGCCCCAAGTCATGCATGATCACAGTCATGAGCGATTGGAATTTCATGTCAGTGATTATTTTGGTGAGCGTTTTTGTGCTGTGGAAGTTGGAGTTCGCCGCGACTTTACTCAATCTTAAAGCCTTTCCGACGGCGGTGCCGAAAGCGCTGGAGAGCTTGATGAGTGCCGAAAAACTGGATCGAGCCCGCGACTACTTGAAGGTCAACTCCCGCGTCAATATTCTTCAAGCCACCATCAGTTTGGCCTTGTTGCTGACGTTTTGGACAATCGGAGGTTTCGGCGGATTGGACGAATTCGCGCGCAGCTTGACCCGGTCACCGGTGCTCGCAGGCTTGATTTTCTTGTCTTTGCTGATCTTGGGACAAAGCCTGATTTCCTTGCCGTTTGCGATTTATGAAACTTTTGGGATCGAACAGAAGTTCGGCTTCAATCGTTCGACGCCCGCTACTTTTGTGCTGGATCGTTTAAAAGGCCTGCTACTCGGGGCGGTGATCGGGCTGCCATTGGCGGCGGCGGTGTTGTGGATTTTTGGCAATGTCGCTCACGCTTGGCTGTGGGCTTGGGCGATGGTGACAGCCTTTCAACTGGTTCTCACCTACTTAGCACCGTCTTTGATCATGCCGTTGTTCAACAAGTTTACTCCGATGCCGACTGGCCAACTCAAACAACAAATCGAAGCGCTAGGTGTTCGATGCGGCTTCCCGCTCACTGGCGTTTTTGTGATGGATGGTTCCAAACGCTCGACCAAGGCCAACGCGTTTTTTACCGGTCTCGGCAAACAGAAGAAAATCGCGCTGTTCGACACGCTGGTCGAAAAAAGCAGTCAACCCGAATTGTTAGGCGTGCTTGCTCACGAAATCGGCCATTTTCGCTGTGGCCACATCAAACAGCGCTTAGCTGTCGGGATCTTGCAAATGGCGGTAATTTTTTTCCTGCTCGGCTTAGCGACCGATCCCGAGGGGAAATTTGCCAGGCTCTTGTTCAATGCTTTTGGGGTGAAGCAAATTTCACCCCACGTTGGCTTGGTGTTGTTTAGCATTTTGCTAGAACCCGTAAGTAAGGTGCTTGGAATCTTGGCCAATGCCTGGTCACGCCGTCATGAATTTGAGGCGGATGCCTATGCCGCCAAGGTCACTGGCGACGGTGCGGCCCTAGGTGCGGCCTTGAAAAAAATGAGTGCGGACCACCTTTCACATCCGTCACCTGCTCCGCTACGGGTCTGGCTCGATTATTCACATCCGCCTCTGTTGCAACGACTCGAAGCCTTGCAGGCGGGTGCTTAAACGCCCGCCTTTGAATGGATCAAGCCGTCTTTGATAATCAAAGTACGGTCGCCGGCTTTGGCGAGATTTTGATCGTGGGTGACTACGACTAGGGTAACCCCTTGCTCGTTGGCCAATTCAAACAAAATTCTCATGATTTCAGCGCTGTTGCTGGAATCGAGATTGCCGGTTGGCTCGTCGGCAAAAAGAACTTTGGGCTGATTGACGATGGCGCGAGCGATCGCAACCCGCTGCTGCTCGCCTCCAGAAAGTTCTGCGGGTAAATGGTCGCTGCGATCCCCGAGGCCGACGCGCGCCAGTGCTTTGAGTGCCAAAGCGGTGGTATTTCGTCCTGAAATCGCCCCGGGTACCGCCACGTTTTCGAGTGCGGTCAGTTCCGGCAAGAGGTGGTAATTTTGAAAAATATAGCCAATCTGTTGGTTGCGAAAACGCGACTGTTCACGCCGCCTAAGGGCGTAAATGTCGATGCCAGCGACTCGTACGATACCTTTCTCCGGCGGCTCAAGCCCAGCCAAGGTGTATAGCAAGGTGGTTTTTCCAGCGCCGCTTGGGCCACATAAAAATACTTTCTCGCCTCGCTGAATCTGGAGATCAATTCCTTGCAGCACTTCGATGGATTTTCGCCCAATCTGGTAACCCCGGTGCAGGTCAATTGTTTCAATGATCACGTCATCCATGCCGCAACTTGAGTGATCTGGCGCCGCGGTGCAAGTGTGGGAATCACCAGATTGGCAGCCAGGAATCGCGGATTTACGCAATTCAAAGCTCGCATTCCTCTCAGACTTTGATTCTCTTCAGCCCAACGAATTTGATTTATTTTAATTTTTTTAAATCTAATCCGTGCGCGCTTGTAAATCCGAGTTAAACATCAACTGTCATTGTGACATTACGATTATGGCCTACGAATCCGACAGCAGCCTCAAACTCTACCTCCGGGAGATTTCTAAAACACCTCTTCTTACCGTCGAAGAGGAAAATGCCCTCGCCGAGCGCATCAAGATGGGCGACGAGGACGCCCGAACTCACATGATCCAAGCCAATCTCCGGCTAGTGGTCAAAATTGCCCATGATTATTCCGGTTACGGCTTGTCTCTCAGCGACTTGGTGTCCGAGGGAAACATCGGTCTAATGAATGCCGTCGAACGTTTTGATCCGGAAAAGGGCGGTAAACTTTCCACTTATGGAGCTTGGTGGATCAAGCAATCGATCAAACGTGCCTTGGCCAACCAATCAAAAACGATTCGCTTGCCGATTCACATGGTCGACAAAATTGCTCGGATGCGTCGGATTTCTTCGATCCTCGCCGAGTCGCTTGGTCGCGAGCCGTCTGATGACGAACTGGCCGCAGAACTGGGTTTGCCGCGTCAAAAAATTGCGATGCTCAAACAAGCCGCGCAGCGGCCAGCATCGCTTGACGCCCCGATCAACGAAGGCGAAGCGACAGAATATGGGGAAATCGTTACCGACGAATCTGCTTCCGATCCGCTTGAGTTGCTCACCGACAAAAATCTTCAAGCTGAAATTGGGGGTCTGTTGTCGATTCTCAATGAGCGTGAACGGCGGATTATTGACGAGCGCTTTGGCTTGACTGGACTCAAGCCGATGTTGCTTGAAGACGTTGGCCGGGAATTTGGAGTTTCACGTGAACGCATCCGTCAATTGCAAAACTCGGCCCTCGCAAAAATGCGCAAAGCCTTGATGAAAAAAGAACGGCCTAGCTTGGCTTCCTACCACTCAAGCGTGGCTGAAGCTTGAACTAGCTCCTTGTCCAAACTCATAAAAATGCCGTGAAAATCGGCATTTTTGCTTTAAGCTCTTTGACTGGGCTAGATCATTAGCGGATCTCATCCTGAGAATGAGAAATTCCCAGTACCAACAAAAATTGGTCGTCGGATCTTGACGATGAACTGCTAATTTCGAGTCGCAATTTGCGTCTTCTCCATGTTTAGCCGATTTCTCAAACAACATACTGGACCTCTTACTCGTGATTTGGTGCAAGAGCCGGGTCATTTTGGACTAGGAAAAGTTCCTTCACGGCTAAAACCAAGTTCCACCGCAACTTCAATTTGCGGCTATTGCGCGACCGGTTGCCAACTGAAAATTCACCTCGACGCTAACGGCGAGGCGATCAATTTGAGTCCGCAAGCCGGTTATCCGGTAAATCTTGGCATGGCTTGCCCTAAAGGTTGGCAGGCGCTTGACCCGTTAGATTCGCCCGACCGCGCGACGGTGCCACTCCTACGCGATGACGCAGGTCAACCATTGGCGATCGATTGGCCGACTGCGCTGGATGTTTTTACCACTCGATTTCAAGCGATCCAAGTCGCGCATGGCCGCGAGTCGGTCGCCTTTTTGTCCACCGGCCAAATCCCGCTTGAGGAAATGGCGTTTCTTGGCTGCTTGTTCAAATTTGGGATGGGTTTTCTGCATGGTGACGCGAATACTCGCCAGTGCATGGCCACTGCGGTGGTCGCTTACAAACAATCCTTCGGTTTCGATGCGCCACCGGCCACTTATGCCGATTTCGAGGAGTCCGACGTGATTGTGCTTATCGGTGCTAATCTCTGCATTGCCCACCCGATTTTGTGGCAGCGGGTGATGCGAAATCCGCGAAATCCGCAAATTATCGTCATCGATCCGCGAGCCACCGAAACCGCCCAAGCAGCGACCCAGCACATCGCGCTGAAACCCAAGGGGGATCTCGCGTTGTTATACGCCTTGGCGCACTGCATTTTGCGAGATGATCGCGTGGACCGTAAATCGCTCGCCCGCACCGAAGGTATCGAGGCGTTTGCCGAATTTCTCAAAGATTATTCACCTGCTGCTGTCGCAGAAACCACCGGGCTGACGGTGGCTTGCCTCGAAACGCTGGCCCGCGAAGTTTCTGAGCCGGGCAAACGGGTCTCGTGGTGGTGGACGATGGGCGTTAATCAATCCCACGAAGGAGTCCGCACGGCCCAAGCCATTATCAATTTGTGCCTAATCACCGGCAACATCGGCAAGCCCGGTACTGGCCCGAACTCGATCACTGGTCAGTGCAATGCGATGGGTTCTCGCTTGTTTTCGAACACAACTTCGCTGGTTGGGGGGCATGATTTTGCCGATCCAAGTCATCGTCAAAAAGTCGCGAGCGGCTTGGGAATTCCAGTGGCAAATATCCCCGCAGATTCCTCGTTGGCTTACGATCAGATCCTGGCAGCTGTCGAGACTGGGCAAATTAAAGCGTTGTGGATTGTCGCGACCAACCCGTTCCACTCGTGGATCAATTCGGGTCGCCTCGCGGCGCTGCGTGCAAAACTGGAGTTTTTGGTGGTCCAAGATATGTACCATAACACCGAAAGTGCCCAAGTTGCCGATCTCGTCTTACCCGCTGCTGGCTGGGGCGAAAAGGAGGGTTGCTTCATCAATTCTGAGCGTCGGATCGGGACGCTCAAGGCGGTCCGGAAAGCACCGGGGCAAGCGTTATCTGATTTCAGAATTTTCCGATTGATCGCGAATGCATGGGGCTGTGGCGAATTGTTTGCCAAGTGGACGCACCCGGAAGCAGTTTTCCAATTGCTGCGCGACCTCACCCAAGACCGGCCCTGCGATATTACCGGGATCAAAAGCTATGAGATGATCGATCAAATGGGTGGCATCCAGTGGCCTTATCCGCTCGGCAAGCTCGACCCAAAGCCTGTGCTTGCCAATCTTAAATCGCGTCGCCTGTTTGAAGATGGCATCTATTACACGCCCAGCGGCAAGGCGAAAATTTTGTTTTCTCCGCCTGCGGCGATGCCTGAGCCCCCCGATTTTGATTTTCCGTTCTTGTTGATGACCGGGCGCGGAACCAGCAGCCAGTGGCACACCCAGACGCGAACCGCAAAATCAAATATCCTAAAAAAACTCTATCCAGAAAAAATTTATCTAGAAATTCACCCGGTGGATGCCCGCAGGCTGGGTCTCAAGGACGGAGAACTTGCCGTGGTCCGTTCACGCCGGGGACAATTGATGGCGGCGGTTTATCTCGCGCCGACCGTGCAACTGGGTCAAATTTTCATCCCGATGCATTATCCTGAAGTCAATCAATTGACCCATTCGGCCTTTGATCCGCATTCTCGCCAGCCGAACTACAAGGCTTGCGCCGTGGCAGTGGCGAAAAAATTGGGTTAGCGCCGTTCTGTCCACCCTGCGCGGCCATACCTCGAGGCAGCTCTGCGGGCCAAGTCTGCCGGCTCGGGCTGAAAGTCTGTAAGCTGCCACTCCAGCGCGAGCCGACCGGCAAAATCTGTGGCACGGGTTTTCGAAGATAGAGCAGTGCAACAAGATCCAGCGACCGAGCCTTGATGGAGTAAGCCTTGTCGCGATCTTCGTTGGCCGGCACCAGCAAGCTTTGCGCCAGCCGCGTCGAGCACATCATGATTCACTGGATTTTCAAAACAAAGCGCGGCACCGGTCTCT
>JAYWAR010000238.1:0-1751 GCA_043782285.1 Akkermansiaceae bacterium
AACCTCAATAGATTCCCAGACAAAAAATAGAGAGAGGGAGAGATCTTGCAGTATAGGATTTGGATGATATGGTGTTCAAATGAAAAGGTGGATTTGCCCATGGGCTGAGTCTGCGACGAAAGCGGCGATTTATCACTGCGTCAGTCGGGTGGTGGATCGGCGCTTGGTGTTGGGAGATGCGGAGCGGGAGCAATTTCGAAGGTTGATGCGGATGTACGAAAACTTTTCGGGTTGCCGGGTTTTATCTTACTGCATCATGTCGAACCACTTCCATATTTTACTGGAGGTTCCACCGATGCCTAAAACTGGGCTTAGTGATGAGGAGTTATTCAAGCGGCTCGCGGCAATTTATAGTGAGGCCGTGGTTGCGGTAGTGGCGAAAGAACTGGCAGAAGCGCGATTGACCGCCAATGAAGCTGAAGCGGCAGCGATCCATGGCCGTTTCACTTACCGGATGCACAATTTGAGCGAGTTTATGAAAACGCTGTTGCAACGTTTTACGCGCGGGTTTAACCGCAGCCACCAACGCTGTGGAACCTTGTGGGAGGAGCGATTCAGGAGCGTGATTGTCGAAAGCGGCATCGCAGCGCGGACAATGGCGGCTTACATCGACTTGAATCCCGTGCGAGCGGGGATGGTCACTGATCCGGCGGAGTATCGCTGGAGCAGTTATGGTGAAGCGATCGGTGGGAGCAACCAAGGCAATGGCAACAAGGCACGGGCGGGGCTGGTTCGAGCATATTTTTTCGAGCAGCAGGAACGAGTCGTCAATGATCTCGGTGAAAAATGGCGGGAAGTTTCGCGAAGCTATCGTGGTTTGATGGGGCTGGCTTTAGCGAGGAAAGCGGGCCGAGCCGAGCGAGCTCAGGCAGAAAATCCACAAGGTCAGAACACCCTAAATCGCGCTGAAATGTTCGAAAATGAGGATAAAGGCACGGTGTTGAAAGACTTGGGAATTGCGAAAATGTTACGCTGCCGGGTACGATATTTTACCGATGGTGTGGCAATTGGCAGCAAGGAGTTTGTGAATGAAGTGTTTATCCAAAGGCGAGAGCGATTTGGCGAAAAGCGGAAGGATGGCGCGCGGACGATGAAAGGCAGCGGTAGTGGAGCGAAGGGGCAATTATGGAGCCTTCGAAATTTGCAGGTAAGAATCTGAAAATAATCGGGGTAAACAAGCTGACTATTACGAGAGATCTTGAATCTGGGGATAAAAAAATGTGGGGAATTTTCTAAGTGCTTGGTCTGTCGGAGTATTGGCTACTACAGCAGCAAGAAACATTGTGGCTCTTGTGTGAGATCTTGGTGTTGGTAATTACGATCGAAGTTACGGATAAACGCTTATCGCAGCAAGGTGGGGGATCATCTAAGAGGAATGATCCAGGCAACATTGATGCTGGCGTCCTGCAATAAACACGGTTTTTAACGAAAATTAGAAGGAAACTCTAAAATAGGACTTGTCAGCTAGAATTTGGCTCCTAGAGTCACCGCCCCCACAGCGAGAGCCGCTGACGACTGGATTCGAAGCGGCTTAAATTACAGGGAAAATTTATCGGGTGTAGCTCCGGAAAAAAGCTCTTACGAGGAATCCTCGTTGGCGCTCCGGTTTACCCCCATGGGAAAATCAGAACCACGTAGGAAATCATGCCGACCATCAATCAGCTCGTTCGCAAGGGACGCCTCACTCCGGCCGAAAAGTCGAAGTCACCCGCTCTTGTCAACTGCCCACAGCGCCGCGGAGTATGTCTTCA
>JAYWAR010000239.1:0-4955 GCA_043782285.1 Akkermansiaceae bacterium
GACATCGGTGATTAGACCATCGAACAACGGCGCTTGCTCGGAACTTGCGACCCGCTGAAGGTATTCGAGCAACTTAATCTGCTTGGTTTCGCTTTCCGCCTCGGAGGAAGTGCGCTCGGTATCCGAGATATGGCGGCAAATTTCCCGCAAGTCCGCTTGTGACGGCGTCGGATCATGTGGCTTCGGCGGGTTCTCCAACAGCGGCTGCAAAGCCCGATGGACGACCAGATCGGCATAACGGCGGATCGGGCTGGTAAAGTGACAGTAATCCCCCTTCGCCAGGCCATAATGGCCGATCGGCTCAGCAGAATAGGCCGCACGCTTGAGGCTTTTTAACAAACCGAGCTTAATCACATGCTCCTCGGGGCTGCCTTTCGAATCATCCAACAATTTCTGAATGTGGGCGCGATTGGTCAAATCACCCGGCCGGTAACCGTGAGCCTTGGCAGTCTCGGTGTAATCCAACAGCCGCGACGGATCAGGATCCTCGTGAATCCGGTAAATCGCCGGCTTCATCCGGTCTTTGAGGATTTTTGCCACCGCTTCATTGGCCGCAAGCATGCACTCCTCGACCAATTGGTGGCTCTCGCGGTGGATCACCGGCTCGGCCACTTCGGCTCGGCCTTGGGCATCAAGCCGGATTTTAATTTCTGGCATTTCAAGATCCAGAGCACCTTGAGCAAAACGGCGGCTCCGCATCGCCATGGCCAAATTCCAGCCCTCCTTGACCATTCCAACCAACGCCGGGTCAGCCCCTTGCGGTGCCGGTTTACCGTCGAGAATCGCCTGCGCCTGCTCGTATGAAAGCTTGGCGCGGCTGTGAATCACCGCGTCGATGAACTTTGCCTGAGTGATCTCACCCGACGCCGAAATTTCAAGCAGCGCACACTTGGTCAAACGATCCACATTCGGCTTGAGCGAGCAAATTCCGTTACTCAACTCCGTTGGCAACATCGGTAACACCCGGTCCACCAAGTAAGTCGAATTGCCACGCTCGATCGCCTCTTGGTCCATCGGACTTCCCGGTTTAATGTAGTAGGAAACATCGGCAATGTGAACGGCCAAAGTCCAGCCGCGCGCAGTTTTTTCCAACCAAATCGCATCGTCGTGGTCTTTGGCATCCGCGGGATCTATCGTGATCACCAACTTGTCACGCCAGTCCCTGCGACGAGCAATTTCTGCGGCTTCCGGCTCAGCAGGCACGGCTCGGGCTTCCGCGAGGACAGCCTCGGGAAACGAAGTCCGCAGGCCATAACGATGAATCACCGAAATCATGTCCACCCCAGGATCGCCCGGCCAGCCGAGCACCTCAATGATACGGCCGCGCGGCGTGGTATTGCGATCCAGCCATTCCTCAAGATCGACCACCACCAACTGCCCTGGCAGCGCTGTGGTCTCACCGATGACCTCGATCCGGCCTTCAATCGCCTTATCATCGCACTCGACCCAGCCGAAGTTACCGGTTTTTTCGAAAGTCCCGACCAAGCGGCCTGAGCGGCGGGCGAGAACTTTTTCGACCTTTGCCCGGATTTCATCGCCCGGGTCCGGGGTAAATTCGCTGCGGGTACGGAAGGGCCGCGGCGTCGGCTTGACGATCGAAACCTGCACTCGGTCACCGTCCAAGGAAGTTGCCACATTCCGGCGATCCACCAAAATTCGCGAATGAACAGTAAAATCAATCCCACTGGCGAGATTTTGTGGCTCGGTGAGCTCGGGGAAAAAGAATGCGTGACCTTTCGGGTGAAACTTCAAAATCCCGGTAAGTTGGTTTTTCGGCAGCCCGGCGAGCTGGTAGCAAGCTTTTTTGCCTTCGCAAATCAGACCATCCTGAAGCAAAGCATCGAGCGTGTTGCGTAATTCCGTAACGCGAATGCCGGGAAGTTTCAACCCACGCGACAACTGAGACTTCGAGAGTGGATTCCCATTTGCAGAGCGGAGGGCGGCGAGGATGGAATCTCGCAAAGTTTCGCGGGGCATGCTGAAAACTTGTCGCCTAACGACCCTCACCGCAACGGCAAAGGCAACCGAGACTCTAAATTTGACGATTTTTAACCCGAGATGCTAAGAACTTAGCCGCTTCCCTTCCCCATCATCGCGATTCGTTGCAATCAACGCATTAAAAGATTGCGGGGTGACAAATGCTAAATACCGTATACACCATGTAGTTGCAAAGGCGATTGAGGCATTGTCAGTCTCTCAAATTTGATGTTTGCTCCAGCCGTGTGAAACCCTATTTAAATTCCCTCATGAAAATCCACGCATTCCGTCGCCAGCAAGGCTTCACTTTGGTCGAACTACTGGTGGTCATCGCGATCATCGCGGTGCTCGCCGCCGCAGGCTTCTCTGCCGGTGCAGGTGCTATCCAACGCGCCAAAAAAGTCACCGCTCTCGCCACTTGTACCGCGCTTGAAACCGCTGTGAACAACTTCTACACCGAGTATGGCAGTATGCCGACCGCGCTAACCGTAGATACCGCAGTGGATACTAAAGCCAATATCACTGATTTTCTCAACGTGCTACTCGGCATTGAGCCAAGCGCCAGCACCCCTTTAAATACCCGAGCGATTAAATTTCTCTCGGTCAGAGAAGGCAAAACCCTCAAAAATGGCTTAATCTATGATGCGACTGGTGCGACCGTCCAAGGTCTTTACGATCCATGGGGCGGCAGCTACAAAGTGATGTTGGATTGTGACTATGACGAAAAAATCAAAGTCAAGCCAAAGGCTGCCAGTGCCGAGATCACCCTCAATGGTCGCCGAGCTGCCGCTTGGAGCGACGGTGCGGATGGTGTCAGCACCACCGGTAAAATCACCGATGACGTGACAACCTGGAAATAAAGCGAATCCTTTCAATCAGACCCGAATCGATCGAGCGCGTATGTTCACAACGCCGCCGGGCCGCGACACTCGCTCAAAATCGACCGCAGCCGTCGGACTCTCCCAACGCACTTGTTTTAGGGGATTTAAAGTGGCCAAACTGACCGGTTCATACCCGGCAGAAGTTTGATCCGATGGCTTCCACGCTCTCTCCATGGTTTCATTGCGTCCGGGAGGCGATGAATCGATTCAACTTGCAGCGGTTTTTTGACCTTGCCTCCGATTTTTTCCGCGGATTGATCCCGCTGGCGAATTTACGCAGACCGTTCGTTTCGATTCATGGTCTTTACTTTTTACCTTCCTGCGCCCCTCGCTCCACGAGAATCCCCCTCACCACAATGCCGCGTCCCCCCTGCCGCGTCTCCTAGCTTGTCTCGGGAAAACTCAAACTTTCACGGGTTGGTTCGATCGATCTGCGTTCACATCAGCAGCCACATCCTGTCGCCCAACTTCTCCCGATTCGACGCCGGCCGCCAACCTGCTGAATAATCGTGCTGCTTCAGCAGGGCACCCGCTCCGTGTGCCGCATTCACGCAAAATTCGAAAAACCCGGGACTCCCGGACGGCTAAAAATCGACTGAATCGAGTGAAATCGACTGGCACCACCAGTCGGCTTGTGCCATGTTAATTCCCCCACTTCATTTTTAAAAAATGATTTTATGTTCCACTCCTTACCATCGCAGTTTTTGGTAAATTTCGCCATCTGTCGCTACTGCAGGTTTGGTTCAATCAAGCGACTTACCCCGCTCCAGTGCTTCGCTGCTGCCCCTTTTGAGGATTCCTGTAACCTTTTAAAATTATGAAAATCGCAATGTTTACCAATACCTACTTTCCTCATATTGGCGGCGTCGCAAAATCTGTCAAAACGCTCGAAGATGCTTGCCGTCAACAAGGACATGAGGTCCGGGTAGTCGCCCCCGAATTCCAAGACCAGAATGAATCTCCAGAGATCCTGCGCGTCCCCGCAATCCAGCATTTCAACGGCCGCGATTTCTCGCTGCGAATTCCGCTTCCTAACTTAATTCACGATTTCATCCAAGACTTCGAGCCAGATCTGATTCACAGCCATCACCCTTTTCTGCTCGGTGATTCCGCGCTCCGCGAGGCCCGTAAAATGCGGGTACCGATTGTTTTCACTCATCATACGCTCTATGAATGTTACGCTCATTACGTTCCGCTAAACTCCCCCACCTTGCTCCAAATCGCGATCCAGCTAACCACCGAGTATGGCAACTTGTGCGACCAGATCATCGCCCCCAGCGGCAGCGTCGCCAGACTCCTCCGCGAACGTGGAGTCCGGCCCCCGATCCAGCCGATTCCCACCGGAATCGATATCCCATTTTTTGCGACTGGCAGGGGCCAGCAATTTCGTGAAATCCACGGGATTGCTCAAGATGCCATAGTCATCGGTCACGTCGGACGACTCGCGACGGAAAAAAACCTGATTTTCCTAACCGAGGCTGTCGCAATCTGCCTCAAGCAAAATCTGAAAACCATTTTTTTAGGAGTCGGAGATGGCGAGGCCCATGACGAAATGCTGGCGATCCTCCGTCGCGGCGGTGGGAACAGGCAACGAGTCCACCTCGTGGGTAAACTCAATGACCAAGATCTCGCCGACGCTTACGCTGCGATGGACTGCTTCGTCTTCGCCTCACAGACGGAAACCCAAGGACTGGTGCTAGCAGAGGCAATGGCTGCGGGCAAACCGGTGGTCGCGCTTGATGGCCCCGGGGTTCGCGAAATCGTTCACGATGGCCAAAACGGGCGGCTCCTAAGCGGTGAGGCATCCAGCCGTGAATTTGCCTCCGCCCTCCTGAGCATTCTCTCTGATCCCGAGTTATTGAGTTTTTGCGCAGAAAACGCCCGACTTAGCACCGAGCACTACAGTTTGGAACACACTGCACAGCGGATGCTCAATTGCTACCAACATTTGATCGCCAGCCACCAGCCACCCTCAGCAGTAGATCTCAGCCGTTGGGACCAACTTTTAACTGGGATCGGAGTCGAGTGGGACTTGTTTATCGGCAAGATGTCGGCCGCCGTCACTGCCGTTGCAGAAACCTCAGCGACCCAAGCTCA
>JAYWAR010000240.1:0-13543 GCA_043782285.1 Akkermansiaceae bacterium
CAACTCTCTGAAACCTCGCACTTCAGGTATCCCCTAAGTAATTGCGAAGTGTTGTAGGATTTTGGCAGTTGCAGCTTCGGCAGTAAGGCCGTGGAGTTCGCGGAGGGTTTCGGGTTTGCCGTGTTCGATGAATTGGTCTGGCCAGCCGATGCGCTCGACCGGAGTGTAAATCCCAGCGTCGTGGAGGTTTTCAATTACCGAGGCACCGAAGCCGTTGAAGAGGACGTGGTCCTCAAAAGTGCAGACGACTTTGCATTTCACAGCGTAGGTTTGCAGGACGGCGGTGTCGAGTGGCTTGATGAAACGTGGATTGATAAGTGCGACCGATAGACCTTTCGCCTCTAACATCAACTTGGTGCGCTGGGCCATTTCAAACAGCGAACCGAGGCCGATGAGGGCAACGTCGGTGCCGTCGGCAAGGACTTCGGCTTTGCCGATTTTGAGAAGTTGGGGAGTCGCTTTGATCGGAGTGCCTTGGATCACGCCACGAGGGTAGCGAATAGCAGTAGGGCCGGCATCGTATTGAGACATGGTGTAAAGCATGTCCACGAACTCGTCCTCGTCTTTTGGCTGCATGTGGATGATCCCGGGGATGTGGCGCAAATAGCCGATATCAAATAGCCCGTGATGAGTCGGACCGTCGTCACCCGAGAGACCACCGCGGTCCATGCAGAGACGAACAGGCAGGCCTTGTAGCGCCATATCATGAATGATCATGTCGTAGGCACGCTGCATGAAGGTCGAGTAGATCGCGAGAAAGGGGCGGAAGCCTTCGGTGGCGAGACCGCAAGCGAACAGTGCTGCGTGTTCTTCGGCGATGCCGACGTCGAAATAACGATCGGGCAGTTCGTTTTTGAAAATTTCCAGTTTGGTTCCGCCGGGCATGGCAGCGGTGATGGCGACGATTTTCGGGTCTTTTTTTGCGAGATCAGTGACTGCACGGCCAAACAGGTCGGAACAAGTTGGGGTGGCGGCGGCATCGGTTGAGCCATCTTCGATTTTGTAGGTGCCGAGGCCATGGAATTTCCCAGGATTGTCGAGAGCGGGCTGATAGCCACGGCCTTTTTCGGTGATGATGTGAAGGACAACTGGCTCGTGCAGGGTTTTGAGATGCTCGAAAGTACGGATCAAGAGTGGCAGGTCGTGGCCGTCGATCGGACCAAAATAGCGCAGGCCGAATTTTTCGAAGAGGACGTTTTGGAACAGCAGGTTTTTCGCACCTTCTTCGACACGATGGGCCAATGTGCGCACGGCTTTACCTGCGATTTTTTCGACAAAATCGGCAGCTTGGCGGCGGACGGCGGCGTAAGTTGAGTGAGTTTGGAGGGCGTTAAAATAGCGGGCGATGGCCCCCACGTTTTTGTCGATTGACCACTCGTTATCATTGAGGACAACGATGAATTTTTTAGTGGTTTCAGCGATGTTGTTGAGCGCCTCGAGAGTAGGGCCGCAAGTGAAGGCGGCATCACCGGCAACAGCGATAACGTGGTTGTCGCCGCCAGAGAGATCGCGGGCGGCAGCCATGCCGAGGGCGGCAGAAAGGGCGGTGCCAGCGTGGCCCGCGCCATAGCAATCGTGTTCGGATTCGTTGCGCAGCAGGAAGCCGTTGAGACCCTTGTAGGTGCGAATGGTATGGATTTGAGCAGCGCGACCGGTGAGTAATTTGTGGACGTAACCTTGGTGGGAAACGTCAAAGACAAATTTATCTTGAGGCGTTGAGAACACTCGGTGCATCGCCAGCGTTAATTCGACGACGCCGAGATTGGGGCCGAGGTGGCCACCCGTTTTTGAAAGCGAATCGATTAGAGTGTGGCGGATTTCAGTCGCCAACTTCGGGAGATCCTCATCCGCGAGATTTTTAAGATCGCGAGGTGAATGAATAGCTGAAAGCAAGGGGCCGAGGGGCAAGGGCTCAGAAAAGGCGGATGTCATTGGTGTCGTCGTCGGAGTCTTGCGGGGGGGTGGCCGCAGCTGCGGGTTTGACATTTGGATCCTGTGCAATTTCGTTTTGAGTGCGGAGGGTGATAAGTTCGATCCGCTCGCGTGCGGAGTGGAGGATCGATTCACAGTGGCTCAGCAGGGCAGAGCCTTGTTCGTAATGGATTACCAGTTCTTCGAGGGTAAGGTGTTGATTTTCCATCGCTTCGACGATGGTTTCGAGACCGCCGAGGGCTTTTTCGAAGGTCGGCGGCGAGGAGTCTTGTTTCGGACTGGAGATTGGACGTGCCATGAAGATTAGCGATTTTGTAAATTGGAAAAGCGGATTGGTCGGTCGCTATAATAGATCATCTCCTTGCCAACCAGCGGCTGTCGATAGGGGTAACGCTTAGCAATTCCTTGGATTTTAGGTGCTTTGTCGAGCAACGAAACTCCTGAGCCGTAAAAAGTGGTGCCATCAAGGATCATCAGGGTGAAATCTTTATATTGATTGGCAACTTCGGCAAGCGGGCCAGAGCCGTGGGACAAGGGCGAAATCAGGATGCCGGCGACGGGGGTTTGGAGCTCGGTGGCGATGGATTCGAGCTTCTCAAATCCGGCATAAGTGGGTGGTAACCAAATGCTAACGCGATCGGCGTACCAAGCGACGGCCCATGGCTGGTCGGAGAAAGTGACTTGCTGGTCGGTCGTCCAGCCTTTGAGTCCGGTTTCTTTGCTATTGAGGACGGGCGCATAATAGGGTGGCCAGTGAGGCACTCCGCCGCGGTCGCGCAGTTGCATTCCCAAGCCGATTTTTGAGGGTAAGGCCAGCACCAGCGGCAGTGCACAAATTGCGATGATGATGACATGATGGAGGTTTCTGAGCATTGGCACCGTGGTGACAAATTCGAGGCGGCTCCAGAGGATTGAAATAAATGCCAAGCCATAAGCGGTCATGATCGGCGCGAACAGCAAATGGAGTTGGTTTGGATCAAGCTCATCCTTGGAAATCCCGAAAAACGCGAGGCCAAACGCCGCGCCCACCCACATCAACAAAATCGCCCAGCGGAAATTGGCGATTGCGAGGCGTTTGAAGGGATGGAGTAAGGCGATGAAGAATAAGGGAGCAATCACGATCCCCGCCAGAAAGGGGATAATACTGGTGGTTTGCAGCAAGGTGGTGCGGAGGATTTTTGAGATCAAGCCGTCAGGCACCAAGGAGGTCGAGTCCAAGTCCATGCTGCGCATCACCATGGTTTCGGAGCCGTTACCCAAGCCGTTGTAAATGGCGAAAAAAGCAGTGCCGAAGGGTGAGCCGCTGATATTTTGGTTGCGCAACATTGGCCCGATCGCGGCGATCAGGATCAGCGCGAGAACGGAAATCGCGACGATGCCACGGGGTTTGAAGGCCAGCGCCGCAAAAATGATATAGCCGAGTGCGATCCACACCGTCATCCAGTGAGTCAGCGCCAACAGGGTGAAGAAAACCCCAGCAAGGATCGCTGGGCCCATCGCGAGGCGACCTTCGGCAGCAGCTTCGACGGCTCGATAGACGAAGTAAATGGCACAGGAAAAAAGCAGCAGCATCAGCATCTGCGGCAGCCCGCTTAAAGCGTAATTCCAGAAGGTATCGCAAAATAGCATCAGAAGCGCACAAACCCCGGCGATTTTTGCGTCAAAAATCCGTGAAATCAGTAAATAATTGACCCCGATGGCCATCAGAAAAAACAAGGTGGCAACGGCGGCAATCACTCGGTCGAGTGGGAATACCATCTCGTTTTTGCCAATCTGCCAAGCATCTAGCTTGTCAGCTCCGATCAGCTTAAGTACGGCAGCGTTAAGCAATGGGTTGAGCGGCGATTGGTAAGTATCTTGGAAGCCGAGTAGCGAAACTGCGTGGGCTTGGGCCTTTTGTGCCTGCAAGTAAGCCAGCGGGCGGATCATTTTGGTCGTCAGGCCGTTGCCACGGGCGATTTCTCGCGAAATTTGGGCTTGGTCCATGGCTTGCGGCGAATTGAGGCCGCGGAATAAAACGAAAAGATTGCCAAGGGTCAGAATGATTAAGAGCAGGAAAAACAAACTGCGGCGGATGATGATGCCGGTGTCGAGTTGCGAGGCAGTGGTGGTCATGAAAAGTGGGACGGGTAGCAGACGGGAAATTCAGAGACCGAGATCTTTTAATTTACGCTGGAGGGTTCTGCGGCTAAGGCCAAGCAAATCTGCGGCGTGAGTTCGGTTTCCACCTGCGAGGGCGAGTGCAGCTCGAATGGTATTAGTTTCAAGCGCATGCAAGTTGAATTGTGCCGGGGCATCAAGGGTGTTTTTGGCAAGCGGCGAGGAATGGGCCAAGTTTCGATCCAGAACCCGTGGCTTAGAGTCGAGAAACTGCGGCAAGTGGCGGGCTTCGATCAACGAGTCGTTGCTCATGACCACGCCGTGTTCGATCGCGGTGCGGAGCTCGCGGACATTGCCGGGCCAGTCATAGGCGAGCAGCAGTTGCAGCGCAGCGTCGCTGAGTGGTTTCAGAGGCCGGTCATTTTCCTTGGCAAATTCTTGGAGAAAGCTGTTTGCAAGTAACATGATGTCTTCGCGCCGGTCGCGCAGTGGTGGCATCTCGATTTTCACCACATTGAGGCGGAAATAGAGGTCCTCGCGGAAATCGCCGTTAGCGACCCGTTGCTCAAGATTTCTGTTGGTCGCAGCGATGACCCGCACATCCACTTTAATCGGTGAGTTCGAGCCGACCCGTTCGAGGCTTCGCTCCGAAAGCACCCGTAACAACTTAACTTGAGTAGAAGCATCGATTTCGCCGATTTCATCGAGAAATAGCGTGCCGCCATCGGCTTGTTCAAAGCGTCCAATCCGGAGTTGTGAGGCACCGGTGAACGCGCCTTTTTCATGACCAAAAAGCTCGCTTTCCAACAACTGTGGCGACAATGCCGCACAGTGAACGATCACCAATTTCGCGGCCGGCCGACCCGATAGATGGTGCAGAGTGTGGGCGACGACTTCCTTGCCAGTGCCGGACTCGCCTTCGATTAAAACCGTGGCGCGGGTCGGTGCGACTTGCTCCAACAGCTCGGAAACGCGGCCGATGGCAGCGGATTTACCGATCAGGCGGTCGAGTTTATGGGATTTTTTGACCTGTTGGACGAGCTGGTGATTTTCGGTTTCGAGGCTGCGGCTGCGGAGAGCGCGTTTGAGCTGCATTTCCACCTCGTCAAGGTTCAGCGGTTTAGTCACAAAATGCCAAGCACCGCGGCGCATTGCTTCCACCGCGGTATCCACTGAGCCGTAGGCGGTCATCATGATCGCGACGGGTGGGTGGGGCAGCGCCAGTGCGGCGTCGAGCAGCTCCATCCCGGAATCACCGCCCAGCCGAAGGTCCGTCAGTAACAGTTGGATTGGCTCAGATTTGAGGATGGCCAGGGCCTCACTCTGGCTCGCCGCCGTATAAACATCGAATTCATCTTCCATGGCGCTGCGCAGCCCCTCGCGGGTGGCGCGCTCGTCTTCAACGATGAGTAAAGTTGGGAGGATCATGACAGAGCAGCTAAAAAAGTCAGAGGTCAATCACCGGATCTGGCTCGGGAGCGCCAAGCAATCTTACCGGGCGTTCTTTGTGGGGGAAATGAATCAGCACTCGAGTTCCTTGGTTTTCTTCGCTTTCGATGGCGATTGCGCCGCCGTGCTCGCGGATGATCCGCCTGACAATCAGCAAGCCAAGGCCTGAGCCGGAAGATTTGGTGGTGCGATAGGGTTCAAACAAGGCTCCCATGTGTTCTGCGGAAATGCCGTTGCCATTGTCCTCAATCGAAATGACGTATTCGAAGTCATTCACCCGGGTACGGATGGTGACGTGGCCGTTGGCGGCTGGAATTGCCTGATAGGCGTTGCGAATGAGGTTGTAAAATACCTGTTGGAATTGCCCGGGATCGATGAATGCGAGCGGCAGCGAAGCGGCCAAGTCGAGCTCGACGGCGATTTTGCGTGAGGCGATTTCTGGCTCCAGCAAGCGTAAAGTCTGGTGCAGCAGTTCGTGCAAATCTTGTTTTTCGCGAAGCGGCGTTGTCGGGCGGACTGCGTGCAGGAACTGTTTGAGAATCAAGTCCAAGCGCTGGATTTCCTCACGAGCGGTGGCGAGGTTTTCTTCGAGTGGGGCGCGATCGGTGGGCGGTAGTTTACGCAGCTTACGGCTGAGCAGTTGGAGGTGGATATCGAGTGAGTTGAGCGGGTTACCGATTTCATGGGCAACCCCGGCGGCCAGCAGCGTGAGCGCGTTGAGGCGCTCGGACTCGAGAGTTTCCTCAGCCTCAGCGCGGGTGCGGGTGAGGTCGCGGACCAGCATCACGTAGCCGAGTGCTTCGGTGGCATTTTCGATCCCGTCGATCGGTGCTAGGTAGAAATTTAAGTAGCGGTTCTCGGGGTAGAAAACTTCAAGGTCGCGACTGATGGTGCGCCCCGGTTTACCGAGCGTCGCCCAGTCGAGGCCGCGGATTTGTGAGGAAATAATTTCGCCGGTTGCTCGTTCGGGGTCGAGCCCGAAGAATTGACAGGCGGCATGGTTGAGGAAGCCGATGACCCCGTTCGGGTCGAGGATGATCACTCCTTCATGCAGTGCCTCAAAGACTTGCTCCAAGAATCCTTTCTCACGAATCAAGCGGGTGACGAGCTGCTGGACGTCTCCCGGCACAACACGATCCAGCCGAGCGACAAGTTTTTCCAAGAAACCAGATTTCACCGAAAGCTTGTGAGTTGAAGGTTTTCAGGATGGAGAAAAGGCATGACAGCTTAGTAACGTGGCACGGTCGGATCAATCTGTCGCGACCAAGCATCAATGCCGCCTTTCATCGAAAAAGCTTGGACCACCCCATGCGCGCGCAAGAACGACACGCCTCGCAGCGAACGCATTCCGTGGTGACAATAAACGACCACCCCACGCGCGGCGTCGGCAGTCAACTTTTCACCGGCTTCGCGAAAAGTGCCGAGAGCAAACCATTCGTGACCGACGATCTGGCAGACCGCCAATTCCTCCTCCTCGCGACAGTCGATCAAGCGTGGCCGTTGATCGTAAGGGAGTTGAAGCCATGCCGCGACAGCAGCGGGAGTAATTTCCGCAGTCAGAGCGGCATCTGGCAGCCTTGGCAAGGGAGTGCTCATTCGATGATGACGGGCGTGCCGACTTTGACATTTTCGAAAAAGTGAGACGACATTTGGTGTGGCATCCGGATGCAGCCGTGAGACGCCGCGTAGCCGGGAAGGTAGCCAGTGTGCATCCCAATCCCGCTCATAACTTCCATGAAATTCGGCATCGGTGCGTTGTAAAAAACTTCTCCCGGAGGAATTTTATCTACGCGGATATCGACATTGTCATTGGTGGTCATGCCGGTTGCCTTGCTTTTGAAAACTCCATAGACCGAGGAAACGTGGTCTATATCTTTTTTCATGATTTTATAGTTTCCTGCCGGTGTTCCGTGATCTTCCTTACCGCTGGAAATTCGTGAAATCCCCACCAAGACTCCGCCTTTATAAAAAAATGCCTTTTGTTGGCTACGGTTAATTTTAATCAAAGGGCTGCCGGGGGCACCGTCGCCATCCCAGTAGGAAACGTCGTCCGGGATGGCCGGAGCCGGATGGCCGGTGTTCGCCTGCTGTTGGATCGGCCGTCCGAGTCCTTTGAGATAATCCGATTGTCCCGAAGTCGAGGGACCGCAAGAGTTCAGACTTACCGCCAGCAGCCCGAAAACTTGCAATTTATAAACCAAGTATGATTTGAAGTGATTCATTTTGCGGCGCAAGCTGCACGTAGAATGATGGCAGGTCAAGTGAAGCTGAGCCACAGCAGCCAATGCAAGCGGCCGCATTATAAAATAATGCACCCGCAAGTGCTTGCTCTGGCCAGCCGGTTATTTCAATTCCCGGCGCATTTCGATGATGTCGTCGCGGATTTCAAAAGCGGAGCTACGGATGTGTTGGAGGGCGGCACGTTGGTCGGGATCATGCTCTAGCTCGATCAATAATTGGCAGGCACCTACCGATTCATTCAGCCAATTGAGACAACGTTTCAACACCGCCAACACGAATCCCGTTTCCGGCGGGTAAGCATTGTGGCTGCCGTAAAGGACTCCGGCGAGCTTACCACTCACTTGCAACAAGTTGGTGATCAATTGATAAGATGGTGTGCCGGGGCCAGCATCGCGCTGAATGACGTCGATTGCCCGCATTGCCAGCTCTTGAGCTTTCGCTTGTAGCGGATGCTCGTCGTTCTCCGCGCCGGAGTCATCGTCGGGATCTCTGAAATTCTCTTCGTCCTCGTCATCATCTTCATCAAAGGCCAGCGACATTCCTCCCCGCGCTTGGTAGTCGTCTTCCTCGAAATCTTCTTCTCCCGCTTCATCGCGCTCAGCGAGGGCATCGAGCAAACCATCCCAGCCCATCACGAACGCCTCTTTTTGTTCGCTGTCGACATCCTCTAGGTATTTTTCCAAGACTTCTTGGTAAGCATCCGTTAGCCGGTCGGACTCCTTGAGCCGCTCTTCCCAAGCAAATTCATCCAAGTTCGAGAAAATTTCCGGCTCTGAGCCATCCGCATCACGGCGCCGGATCACTTGCGCCATGAAATCCCGCATCGAATTCAAATTCGCTAGTTTTTGCGCGTTTTCCTCATCCTCATCCATCGCCCACTCGTGCGGCGAAATCGTCAGGGTATAAGCCGCAGTCTCAATCATCACTCGGCCGTTCATTTCACTAAACCATTCCAGATAAAGCGTATTTTGCCATTCATGGGGGATATCCAAGTAATTTTGGTAAAGTTCGTGGACTTTTTCCTCGCTCACCGTTGGCACTTTATTTTTTCGCGAAGCCGTCATGTCGCCGATGACCCCAGCTTGGTCGATATCCAGCGCCTCCATTTCTGCCAGCACTTGCGGCTCAGGATTTTCAAATTGCAGCCGCGTTCCCGCTAAATCCCGCCAACAATCACCGTCCAGTGACAGAATCAGCGGCTCGTCGCGCCCAGCCAGCCAGATACGGCCAGTCGTATGCCCCTCGACGGTATTGTCAATTTCGCCGTGGGCAACCGCCGCTTCGATCCTCCATGCCATGGCGGAGAGTCTCCACACTCTGAGGGCTGCGCGTCAAGCAAGCGTGTCGAGGGATTTCGGGAGTGGCCCAGGCTGAGCTTGATTTCCGAATCAATAGTGCTGCTTTGTCGGCAAACGAGTGTATTCCGCCGCTAATTTTAGCGCTTCCTCGCGGCACTGTTCTTCTGCGGGAATCAAGCGCTCCGCCAGCGGCAATAGCATTTGATCAAAAAATTCAGTATCGTCGAAACCCAGCGCTGCCGTATCTTCTAGCCGAAAACCGTAATAAATCTTACTCAATCTGGCCCAGTGGATCGCTCCTAGACACATCGGGCAGGGCTGACCGGTGGTGTAAATTTCACTGCCGTCCAACGAGAAAGTAGCGAGTTTGGCGCAAGCATCACGGATCGCCGTGATCTCGCCATGCGCCGTCGGATCATGGGTCGCAAGCACTTGGTTCCATCCCTCGCCGATGATTTTACCATTTTTCACCACCACCGCGCCAAAGGGCCCACCCGCCCCCTGATTCATACCCACGCGTGCCAGTTCAATCGCTCGCTGCATGAAACTTTGATTTCCAACCATCCATGCAAGCTGCCATGCCGCGACGAGAACGACTATCGCAAAATCCTTGCTATTGAGAGCCTGTTTAAGGTACAAATTGCAGTATGGCTATTTTCTCATGGATTGTTCTCGGACTGATTGCAGGGATGCTGGCGAAATTTCTGCTGCCCGGGAAAGACCCGGGTGGCTTTGTTGTAACCATCCTGATTGGTATTGCTGGCGCGATCCTTGGCGGTTTTCTGGCGACCTTACTCGGCTTTGGCAAGATTGAGTCATTTGACCTCGGCGGGATTCTGATCGCCACTCTCGGAGCGGTGATGTGGTTGTTGATTTATCGCACTTTTCGCAAAAAGCAGTCTTAAGCGATGAACGTCGCGTAAACTTACCCGATTCTCAAAATGAATCGAATCAGAACCCTCTGAGTTGAATTTTGTCCCCCCCACTTGAAACAAGGCATCATGACTCCACTTGCGAAAATTCTACTCGCTTGCACTCGCAAAATTGGCGCAACAAAGCGCAAACCGCCCCGAAAGTACCCACGCACGTCGCTCCACCGACAACAACTCCAGTCGCAACGTCGTGTTTTGACCCACCGCTTGCCACAGTTTGTTCTCAATCGACTTTTGCCAGCCCGCTGAGCTCTCGCAAAACTTAGTTTCAACGGCTTACCGCAAGGTTGTAATGCGGGTCCCCTGGAGTGACGGCGCAACCGGCGATCCATCAGAAGGCCCTAGGCACGGAGGGCCAACCGAGTGATGAGACGATGGCGGATGAGCGTTGACGGGCTGAAATTTCCGGTCATTCTTTGGGGGTAATTTGCTTTTAGAACTTTAACTTATCTATCAAATGACCCTCATTCGTCGTTTTTTCATAGTCGCCTTCGCGGCTTCGTTTGCCAGCATCGCCGTCGCTCAAGAGGGTAAACTCAATATCGCCACGGTAGATATGCAGGAGCTGTTTAAGCAGTATTATCGAACCAACGACGCCCAGAAACAGATCAACGTCGAGCGAGCGAAGATTCAAAAAGAGAATAACGAGCGTCTCGCTCGTATCCGTGAGCTTGAGGAAACTCTTGGCAAACAACGCAAGCAGCTGGAAGACCCTTCTCTTAACGACTCGAAGAAGCAAGCGCTCTACAAGGGATGGCAAACCCAGCAACAGGAAGGGATCGCCCTCGACCGCGAGCGCCGCGAGTTTTTGCAACGTCGCAATCAAGCGCTTAACGAAAAAATGGTCCAACGAATGAAGGGAATTCTAGAAGAAATCCGCAAACTCGTGGAAGAAAAAGGCAAACTCGACAATTTTGACTACGTTTTCGACAAATCGGGTCTCAGTACTTCGCAAGTTCCTTTTCTTCTCTACACCAAAGATGCCACCGACATCACGGCGAGTCTGTTGAAAAACCTCAACAAGGACGCCCCTGCCGATTCTCTGCCTGCCGCAGGTGATCCAAAACCGGAAATTCCGGCTCCCGCTCCTACCGAAGAAAAGTAACCCCCTTTCTTTTTCTAAGTTGGCACTTGCCCTCACGCTTTCTGAACTCGCCCGTTGGGTCGATGGTGACATCATCCGCGGCGAGCTCGACTTGTCATTGACTGGGATGGGGGCACTCGACGTCGCCGATCGACATCAGGTGAGTTTTCTCGGCAACGAGAAATACCATAGTCAATTTCTCCAAACCCAAGCGGCAGCGGTGATTGTCCCGCGCGGTGTGACGGATGGCCCGCAAACCGCGGCATTGGTGGCAGTCGATAATCCATCACTGGCTTTTGCCGTGGTGGTTCGTCATTTCGCAGCGGCGGGCCGCAAATTTACCCCAGGAATCCACCCGCGAGCGATTGTCGATCCGGCTGCTGTCCTTGATCCCACCAAAGTCCGCGTGCATGCCGGGGCGGTAATTATGGCGGGGGCTGCCATCGGCGACGGTTCAGACATCGGTCCGAATAGCGTGATCGGCGAGAATTCGGTTCTCGGCCAAAATTGCCAGATCATGGCCAACGTCTCGGTTCGTGAAAATTGTGTGCTCGGAGCGCGAGTCATCCTTCAGCCCGGTGCAATTATTGGCTCAGACGGCTATGGCTACGAATTCTCCGGCGGCCACCACGTCAAAATTGACCAAGTCGGAACGGTGGAAATTGGTGACGATGTCGAAATCGGGGCCAACACCACCATTGACCGTGCCCGCTTTGGCAAAACCATCATCGGCGAAGGAACCAAGATCGATAATCTCGTACAGATTGGTCATAACTGCGTCATCGGCAAACACTGCTTGATTATTTCCCTTACCGGCATTTCTGGCAGCACCCGCCTCGGTGACTACGTGACCGTCGCTGGCCAAGTTGGCATCGTCGGCCATGTGACAATCGGCTCGAAAGCGATGTTAGGCGCACGAACCGGAGTGACAGGCAATC
Source organism: Akkermansiaceae bacterium (assembly GCA_043782285.1). Classification (GTDB taxonomy): domain Bacteria; phylum Verrucomicrobiota; class Verrucomicrobiia; order Verrucomicrobiales; family Akkermansiaceae; genus Luteolibacter. The sequence goes on from JAYWAR010000240.1 coordinate 11,975, forward strand.
TCACTGGCGGCGAGGTATACTCGGGCAATCCCGCCCAACCGATCCGCGATGAAATGAAGCTGCAAGCCCACATCCGCCGTTTACCGAAGCTAATGGCGCGGGTAAAAGCACTGGAACAAGCGTTGCGAATTTCTCAGAAATCGGCGTAAAGACCGGGTTTGATGTGGACCATCGCGACTGAGTTGACCGATGCCATGATGATTCAAATAAAGCGTGTTTTCCATGGACTCACTGTCAGATTCAATCGCTGAAGTTCGCTCGATTTACGCCGAATTAGCAGCGCGTCCGGTAAATCGCTGTTGCAGCGGTCGCTCCGAATGTTGTCGCTTTCGTTTGACGGGACGAACTCCTTTTCTCACCAAAGGCGAGGCCGCACTTGCGGCACTCACATGGCGGGCGGCAGGCCATCAGCAAGTGACGCCGACGGCAGATGGAGCCTGCCCTTTTTTGGCTAAAACCGGGCGCTGCCAAATTTACGACGGACGGCCATTCGGCTGTCGAACTCATTTTTGTGAGGCCGCTGGCGGCCCATATGCCCGGGGCGAAGTTCGTGACCTGATCCAACGATTGGAAGAGATCGACCGCAGCCTTGGAGGTTGCGGCGGCATCAATTTACTCACTGCGGTGAGCGAGGCACTCAAAATCCGCAGACTCAAGCGGCGACGCTAATTAATGAAAATCTGATCCTATGCTTGTCAAGGCTAATGAGATTCATAAAGGTCAATGAATGTTGAAAAAAACGCTACTCTTGTTAATGGTTGGCATTCTCTCCAACTCAATCTCTCTCAGTGCGGAAGATGCGCCAAATACTTCCAAAGCAGTCGATACCCCAGGATTGGAAAACTTCTGGCTAGCCAACTTCGGCGGAGACAGCACTTACCTTGTCCAACTTGGACGTATCGTTTCCGTCAGCCGTCACAAATATTTACTTGATGCGAACTTGGTCGTTGATGAAGTCACAGTGGATACTACAGGCCAAGCCTTGGCCCGTTTCTATTTCATTCGTCCAGTTAGTGAGGTTGTCCCAGAAAATGCAGTAACTTCAGCCATAAATCGCCCAAAAGAGCTCCTTGATTCGACGGCTAAAAAGCTAGGGGTTGATGTTCAAGATATGGTGATGAAAAAATATCCGGAGACGAGCCACGCCAAAGCGCTCGAGTATCGTCTTAAATCCGAATCTGACCTGAAGTCACTTTGTGCCAGCGTGACTAAAGCTTGGGTAAGCGGGCGTGGCTGTCAATTTACGCTAAAGTAAAAAATTTCTGCTGATGAGGATCGGTGAGGACTTTAAAAACCTGATGAGTTCATTTGAAACTAAAGTGCAAGCCGCGCTTGCTGATCCGCAAAACCAGGGTGAGATCCATGATGCGGACGCGGTGGGTACCGTGGGCTCACCTGAGTGCGGCGATATGCTGCGGATGTGGTTAAAATTCACTGAAAAAGACGGCCAGCGAGTGATCGACCGAGCTTCCTTTCAGGCTTTTGGTTGCCAAACGGCGATTGCGGTGGCCTCGATGGCCACCGAATTGTTACGCGGAAAAACTGCGGCTGAGGCGAGGCTCCTTAGCG